>DASREJ010000273.1:0-4386 GCA_035652115.1 Bryobacteraceae bacterium | reverse complement strand
AGAGTTTTTGCCGCTTCTTCGGCCGACAGGCCTTTTTGTTTAGCCCAGCGGGCGGCAAGACCGTCTAGCGTCGTGACGTCCTTGCCGACGGCGGCTGACAGAGGAGTGATACAAGAGCGAATCTCCTTGCCGTTGAGGAGCACGGAGCAAGCGCCGCATTGCGCCAGGCCGCAACCGAACTGCGGACCAGAAAGCTCCAGTTCGTTGCGTAACACGTAGAGTAGAGGCGTGTCGGACGGCGCGTGAATTTCGCGCTTTTCCCCGTTAACGACGATAGAGGTCATCTCATCTCCTTTTCCAGAGCCAGAGGCCAATTCAAATTATCGTTCAATCGTCGGCTGTTTAGCACACCAGAGAAACCACGTAGTGCGTTACCTGCTTAACAGCCAGTACCTGGAAGACTGGAGAACTTAATTGCTGGAGACCTTACCGCGAATCAATTTGATCAGTTCCTCCGCGGTAGGCATACGCCCGGAACGTCTCTTTGAGTAAATCTGTTCACCATTCAGGTAAACATCTAGCGAACCGGGGGCACCCGCACGCACACGGACGGGAACGCCAAATTCCGGTTCCACTCGATTTTTGAGGCTCACGGCCTCTGCTTTGATGTCGCTTCAAAAGAAGCAACGCTTGATTTCGATGGTCATACTTACCAACCAGGACGGAAGGGCTCCGCCAACGATTTCATCTACGAGTATAGCTAGGAGAACAGCTTGTGAGACTTCCATAGAAGACGACGAGATAGAATCGCCGACATTAGAGCATGGGGCAGAAGCCGGGGTACAAATCACACGATGCGGCAGCATCCAAGGCAGCGGAACAGAAGTTCAGCACCGCGCTGGCAGAGTTGATCGAACAGGTGAAGAAGGACCGGTCTGTGCTGGCCGCCATACTATGCGGAAGTCTCTCGCACGATACGGTGTGGGAAAAATCAGACATCGATTTGCTTCTGGTGACTATCGACGACAAAAAAACCGAGAGAGGCGGCTTGTCGTTGTACGCTGACGGGATCAACGTACACGCGATTCTGATGCCACGAACGGAGTTCCGCCGAACGGTTGAAGGTTCGATTCGCAATTCGTTTGCACATTCATTGCTCGCGAAGGGACGTCTTCTCTACACGCACGATGAATCGATTGCCGACCTGTGTTCCAGGCTGAACGAGATTGGCGAACGCGATCTTCAAATTCAACTTTTAGCCGCGGCAACTGGAACATTACCCGCGATCTACAAAGCGCATAAGTGGTTTGTCACGCGCAAAGATCTGGATTACACGGCGCTCTGGATTCTACAGGCTGCAAATGGGCTTGCCAGGATTGAGGTGTTGAATGCGCGCCTGTTGCTCGACAGAGAAGCGCTTCCACAGGCGCTGAAGCTTAACCCGAATTTCTTCAAGGTCATTTATGTAGACGTGCTGAACAGTGCGAAGACATCGAAAACAGTGGTTGCGGCGCTCGCTGCGATCGATGGATATATGTTGGATCGCGCGGAGGAGCTGTTCCGGCCGGTGATCGATCATCTGCGCGAGGTTGGCGAAGCGCGCTCAGCGACAGAGATTGAAGATCATTTCAAGCGGAACTTTGGCATTGGAGGCGTAACCGGAGCATGCGAGTATCTGGCCGATCTGGAACTCATCGGGAAAGCACCGCTTCCTGTGCGCCTCACAAAGAAAAGCAATGTCGACGTGGAAGAGTTGGCGTTTTTCTATGCCACAAGAGCGAGTGATGGCGAGTAAAGTAAAACCCACCAAAAAAGAACCATCTATCAGGCCGCTTCTTCGAACGACTATCGCGGTTCAGGGCGCCCGGGTTCACAACCTAAAAAACATTTCGGTAGAGTTGCCGCGCGACAGCCTGATTGTCGTGACAGGGCTTTCGGGCTCCGGCAAATCAAGCCTTGCTTTCGACACCATTTACGCCGAGGGACAGCGACGCTATATGGAATCGCTGTCCAGCTTCGCAAGGCGGTTTGTCGCTCAGGTCACCAAGCCGGATGTGGATTTCGTGTTCGGGCTGTCACCGGTAATTTCGATCGAACAAAAGACCATTGGGAGCAACCCGCGATCCACTGTCGGCACGATGACGGACATCGCGAGCTATCTCAATCTGCTGTTCGCGACTATTGGAGAGGCACACTGTCCGAGAACGGGCGAGCGAGTACCGATCAAAAGCGCCAATCAGATCTTGGAGGCGATTTTGTCGCTGCCGGAAGGCACGGAGATTGAACTGCGCGCGCCGGTGTTCCGAGTCTATGGCGAAGAACTGAATTTTGTATTCACCGAGGTGCGCAAAAAGGGCTGCCGGACGCTGTTCATCGATGGCAAGCCGGTCGACATATCGGGTGAAATCGACCTAGATGAATCGAGTGTCACGAACATGGATGCGGTGGTAGATCGCTTTGTGGTCAGCCGCAGGCATGAAAAAGCGATCAAAGCCGGGATTGCCGCAGCACTCTTGGTAGGTGACAGCCTGATTCAGGTTCAGGTGGTTCGCGGTGCGGCGAAAGCCGAAGCGGAGCGCTTTTACAAGGCGTTGTGCAGCGCCACACATCATTTCATCTACGGCGGCATTGAGCCTGAATATTTTGTCTTCAATAATCCCGAGAGCGCTTGCCGGACGTGCGGCGGCTTGGGCGTCCATAAGATTACGCATCCGGAGTTGCTGATACCCGATCCGAAGCGCAGTTTGCGGGGTGGCTGTTTTGTGCGCGAAGCGTTCCGGTACAACCCAGATACTTGGGATGGCCGGCTGATGTACAGCCTGGCGAAGCTGCTGCGTTTCTCGTTGGACGAGCCGTGGGAAAAGCTGCCCAATTCGGCACGTAATGCCATTCTGTACGGCATCGATTCAAAGAAGCTTTCGATGACGGTACCGCCGGAGTCTAAGGTCAAGCGTCCGGAATGGGAGGGCAAAGAAGTTGGTTTTGGCGGGATCGCGCGGCGCATCGAGCGGCATTACCGGCGTTATCGACAGCGCGGCGAAGCGAGTTCGGGAATGGAAGAGTGGCTCGACAAAGTGATGGTGGAGCGCTCATGCCCCGACTGCAATGGCGCACGGCTGAGAGCCACGCGATTACTGTTCACGATAACCGGCAAATCCATTCACGACGTTGGCGGACTCAATTTCGATGAGTTGCATGTATTTGTCAACTCTCTCAAGCCGACGGGCCGAGGAGCCGACGCAGGCCGTCAGATACTAAGCGAAATCAGCAGGCGCGTGGAGTTGCTGCTTGGCATCGGGCTCGATTATCTGAATTTGAATCGTCGCTCGAGTACGTTGTCGGGCGGCGAATCCCAGCGAATTCGTCTTTCGACACAGATCGGCTCGGGGCTGATGGGAATGCTTTACGTTCTGGATGAGCCGAGCATCGGCCTGCACCCGAAAGACAATGCAAAGATGATTGCGACTCTTCGGAGGTTGAGGGACATAGGCAACACAGTGATTGTGGTGGAGCACGATGAAGATACGATTCGCGCTGCGGACCACATTATCGAAATGGGCCCAGGACCCGGCGTTCACGGTGGGCGCGTTGTAGTGCAGGGCACGATGGCCGACGTGACCGCGTGCAAAGAATCGCCGACGGGACAATTTCTTTCGGGCAAACGATCGATTGCGAAACCCAAACGGCGGCGAAAAGGTAACGGCAAGAAGTTGACCGTTGCAGGGGGCCGGGAAAACAATTTAAAAAATGTAGACGTCAGTTTTCCGCTAGGCATGCTGGTGGCAGTGACGGGCGCGTCTGGCTCGGGCAAGAGCACCTTGGTGAACGAGATCTTATTTAAGGCTCTCTGGAAAGGCCTGATCGATACTCGGACGCTGCCCGGCGACCATGACGGTCTTGAAGGCATGGAGCATGTCCACAAGGTTGTCAATATCGACCAATTGCCGATTGGCCGCAATAGCCGGTCCAATCCAGCGACGTACATCGGGTTCTACGACAACATCCGTGACCTGTTTACGCAGGCACCGCTTTCAGTGGAACGCGGTTACAAAGCGGGACGGTTCAGCTTCAACGTGAAGGGCGGGCGTTGCGAAGAATGCCAGGGCGAAGGCGTGATCACAACGCAACTCTACTTCATGCCCGATGTCGAAGTGACATGCAGCACATGCAAAGGAGCGCGTTTCGATACCGAAACACTGGAAGTCACGTTGCGCGGGAAGACGATTACTGACGTACTTAACATGTCCGTGGAAGAAGGTGTTGTGTTCTTTGCAGAGGAGCCCGTAGTAAGCCGGAAGATTGAAGTGCTGAACGATCTGGGGCTTGGATACCTGACGCTGGGACAATCGGCGACCACACTTTCCGGCGGCGAGGCGCAACGGATCAAGATTGCATCGGAACTTTCCAAGCTGCAGCGATCCAAACACACCATCTACATTCTGGATG
>DASREJ010000272.1:0-20319 GCA_035652115.1 Bryobacteraceae bacterium | reverse complement strand
GGTGGCCGGTGCTCCGACATCGATACCGGACCTTTTCAAGAGTCCGCAGTCCTTGGTCTCTGGAATCGTAGGCTGGTACCACACGCACCCGCTCGTGCCCGGATTTAACAATGATAGGTTTTCGGGAAATGATCTTTTGATCACCCGTAAAGAGGGACCGGGTTACTTAGGGACAGCAAGCGGTCGGATACTGAAGCTGGCAATAGATTCCAAAAGTCTTCCGCACACTACGGATGTTGACAGTGGGACTTGCCAGGTTCCATAGCTCTATGTCGACTTCAAGGGATCACGTTATGACGTCATTCAGGGTTTTCGTTTTGGCTACGATTTTGGCTCTGGTGCGTACCGTTTCTGTTGCGCAGGGGCCGGGGCTCGGAGCAGCACCCAAGTCGGTTGTCCCGAAAGATGGATTTGTTCCCACGGCGGACGTTGCCGTCACAATAGCGGAAGCAGTGCTCGTTCCTGTGTACGGAAAGCAGCTAATTAACTCTGAGCGTCCGTTTAAGGCTGAGCTATCGCACGACGTGTGGGATGTAAACGGAACTGTTCCGTGCAACCCTCCTGGCTCGCTCTGCCCAGGGGGAGCGGCTGAGGTCAAAATTTCCAAGAAAACGGGTCAAATCCTGTTTATGACTCATGACCAGTGAGATGCGATCTCGTTGTTCCCCCAAACAACGGGACCTACAAAACTCTGAATTGCGCTGGGTACACGGCCGCTCGAAGTATCTTCCCGCAGACCAAGGCTAAAACGATTGAGTTCGGAGGATTCATAGACAAAGGCCCGAACGGGACGTATTCTTACACGCCGCCCTTCCCGGGAAGTCGCACTTCACTTCCCAACTTTTACGACCAGTACAACAAACTGCTGCAGAGCCTGCCGACGGGTTATTCGATTGCCGGGTGGTATCACTCTCATCCCGTGCCGCCGCCGACTTACCCCAGTGCGGAGGCGTTTTCAGGGCAAGATCTGAGCGCCTCGCATTATATTAATGCTCCTGGCTTTGTGGTTACACCAACTGGGAAAGTTTTGAGATTGGACCCAGGCCCCCTGCGGTTACGACTAGAGTGCCGTCAAACGTGTGTCAGGGCGGCGGTTGAGTCACTTACTGATCACCGGAAAGGGCTAAATGGATAACCCCATGCGAAAGTGTTTAATCTGCTCCATCCTGCTCGTCACCACGCTTCAGGCTGCTGGGCGTGGCGCGGCAAAGGCCGCTAACGGATATGTCCCACTGAACGGCTTCGTTCCGACTGCGGAAACAGCGATCGCAGTCGCAGAAGCGGTGTTACAGCCCGTGTACGGTAAAGAACAGATCGAGTCCGAGCGCCCATTCAAAGCCGTATTGAATGGGAATGTTTGGGTCGTTACAGGCTCGGTCCCCTGCCACAATCCCCCTCCGGGAGCGGAGTGTCCAGGTGGAGCAGCGGAGATCAGAATCTCTAAGCGGACAGGGCAGGTCCTTTTCATGACTCACTACGAGTGAGCAAAACGCAACGGTGCTGTGCACCGGCTTCATCTAGACACGTCACCCCTGGGGAGGTTGCTGTAGAGCGACCGAGGTTGCCGTACAGCACCATTGAAAACAAAGGGAAGAGCAGAAACGCGGTTGCTATCCGCCAACCGCATTTTTTATGCGTGTTCGAGCTGATGCGGGGCGGCTTCGACATGTGAAGCGGACCTTGCGCGAGTGCTCAATAACGCCGGCAACTCGATCCGGCGCTGGCGAGGTCGCCTCCGTTCACAATTTTTCCAACTTTTCTTCATCCCGCAATCAATAGTTTGCAAACACTCCCCTCTGCCCCGCTCTCCTCCTTTCCTCAAAATTGAATCGGGCGCGGAAGCCCATATCAGCAAGCGAACGCCCCAGCAGAACCGCGCGCGTGAGCAAGCACCAATTAACTACACGGAGGAACTCACATTCATATGGCAAGTCTCAAGAAAATTCTGGCCAACCGCCGGAACGCCCAGAAAAGCACCGGCCCTCTCACGGAAGTCGGCCGCGAAAGAGTTTCGCGCAATGCGAGAAAGCACGGCCTCACCGGAGCATTCGAAGTCCTCGAAGGCGAAGACCAGGAGATGTTCGATGGGTTGCTCAACCAACTCATGGAAGAAGAGAAGCCCGCCTGTCTGGCTGAAGTCGAGCTGGTCAAGAAAATGGCCGAGCACACCTGGTGTTCCGAGCGCGCCAGCCGCCTGCAGGAAGGCTGTTTCCTAATTACACGTACCGACGAACAGCGCAGCAACCTCGAAGGCGAAGCCGTGATTCATCCCCAGCTCGAACGCTTCTTGCGCTATCAGGCGCATCATGACCGCGCCTATCAGCGCGCCTCGGCGGAGTTGCTAAAACGCAGAAAAGAAAGATTATTGGCCGAGCGTGGCTTTGTTTCGCAGAAACAGTCTGAGCAGCGTGAAAAACGTTGCGAAGAGATTCACGTCTACCGCGTTGATAAGCACAAAACAGCCGTTGCCATCGATAAAACGAAGCTCGACTTGGCCCAAATCAAGCTTCTCATCGCTCAACTCGCCGCGGAAAAGGAATTCAACGGCAGTTTGCCGGCGCTCAAACGCAAAATCGCCGCGTAAATCCAGCTCCAATTCACCGGCTCGTGCGCGCTGACGCCTGGAGTGTCCACATTTCATTCCTCGGACGGTACTGCCGCGAAAATGCACCGGAAAACTACGGCTAACGGAAACCAGCATTGACGGGGTTTGGGGTCGGGAGTAGCCTGAAGACATGGAACCGAGCGTCGAGGTCTATCAACCTTCGCGTCTATACGCTCGGGCAGGCTGGATCGCGGTCGCCGGGACCGTGGTTTGTATCCTTTGTGGCCTTCGCGCGCCTCTAGCCTTTATTCCAGGCGGTCTCTGCATCGCCACGGCGGGTGTCCTTTTCTGGCTCAGTGTGCGGCCCGTCATTCGTGTGGGTGAAAACCAGTTCAACATTGGTGAACGCGCGATTGCATGGCGCGAAGTTCGTGAAATCAATAGCAGTCGCTTTGTTTCCCCTCTCGTACTTTGGCTGAAATTGACAAATTCTCGCCGTAAGGTCCTCATCTATCCCGGCGAACCTGAACGCATTGCTCATCTGATCGCCCAACTGCGTAAAAACTCGCAACTGGCGACGTTCGACGGTGTCGCCTACCGCGATTTCTGGACCTGGGCCAGTTTGACCGGCCTTCCGGGCGACGCTCCGGTATTGGATCAGCCGGTGCGGATGTTGACTCAGGACGAAGAGGACGAGATTGAGCGGATGTACCAGACGCTCAAGACCGACGGACGATTAGACACGCACGCAGATTCTAGTACGACATCGCATGAGGACTAGCGCTGCCTAGCTTCCGGGCGCCTCGGCGGCGGCGGCGAGGCTGTGTAGCCATCCTTCTGGCTGTGTTCTTGTTGTTGGCCGCTGTTGTCCTGCTACGCGGACCCATTCTTTCTGGACTCGGCAACGCTCTCGTAGAAGATGATGCGCCGCGGCAGGCGCAGGCGGCGGTCGTCCTGGGCGGCGACTCCAACGGAGTACGAATTCTGAAGGCAGCACAACTAACCCAAGCGGGATATGTGCCGTACGTTCTGGTAGACGGCCCCAAGTCGCTGTTGGGATATGAGTCCGACACCACTATCCTTTACGCTGAAAAGAGGGGTTATGCCGCCACGTTGTTTCGGCCCATACTGTTGCCGCCCAACATAAACTCGACTCGAGATGAGGCTCGTTACGTAGGCAATTACTTAAAGCAACAAGGCATCTCTAAAATTCTGCTCGTGACCAGTAACTATCACGCGCATCGCGCGGCATATCTTTTCCGAAAAATAAATCCTTCGCTGGATGTCGTTTCGATTGCTGCCTCGGACCCGGATTTCATTCCAGACGCGTGGTGGACCTATCGGGATGGTCGTAAAACCTTCTTGATGGAGTGGCTGAAGACGATTGCGGCCTACCTGGGCATTTAGATGCTGAAATCGCTCTCGACATTGTGGCCGTATGTGCGCCGTTACCGCGGCGGCCTGGCGCTCGGCATAGGCTCTCTGCTGATGAAGGATCTGCTCGCCGTCGCCCAGCCGCTCGTGATTAAGAACGGCATCGACTCGCTCATGCGCGGATTTCAAGTGCGCATCGTGATGGAATTGGCAGGGTTGCTGATTGGGCTCTCGCTGCTGAAAGGCCTGTTTCAGTATTGGATGCGGGTCATTATTATCGGCATCTCGCGCGACATGGAATTCGATCTGCGCAACGATCTTTTCGCGCATCTCGTGAACCTCTCGCAGGATTTCTATACGCGCTATCGTACCGGCGATATCATGGCGCGCAGCACCAACGACCTGAACGCGGTCCGTACGATGCTCGGACCGGGCATCATGTATTGGACCGAAACTTCCGTGATGCTCGTCTTAGCTGTCGCGGTGATGATCCGCGCCGATTGGCAGCTTACTTTAATCGCGTTAGCCCCGGCGCCGCTCGTCTCTGTGGCTGTCATCTTCTTCGGCCGGCGCATCCATACCCGCTTCGAGCACATCCAGAAAATGTTTTCCGACATCAGCAGTAAGGTCCAGGAAAACTTGGCGGGCGTACGTGTCATTCGTGCCTACGCTCAGGAGAAAGCGGAAGTCGATCAGTTCGAAGACCTGAACAAGGATTACATCCGTGAAAACATCGGGCTGGCCCGCATTCAAGGCATGTTCATGCCGATGTTGCAGGCCCTGATCGGCTGCACGTTCCTGCTTGTGCTGTGGGCCGGTGGCCGGCAGCTAATGATGGGCAAAATCAGTCTGGGCAGCTTTGTCATGTTCAACACCTATATGGGCATGCTGATCTGGCCCATGATCGCCTTTGGATGGGTGGTGAACTTGATGCAGCGCGGCACTGCGTCCCTCAATCGCATCAATCAGATGCTGCACGAAAGGCCCCAGATTGCGCGTCCGCTTGCGGGCATTGTTCTTGATCCGGCTCAATCCGAGCCGGAGATTCGTTTTCGCCACGTCTCCGTGAGCTTTGGAGATCGTGAGACAATTTCGGATCTGGACTTGACCATTCAGTCGGGCGAAATGGTCGCGGTCGTCGGCCACACCGGAAGCGGCAAAACTACTCTTGCCAGTTTGATACCGCGGCTGTTTGACCCGACTACCGGCGTCGTGGAACTGGGTGGGATCGATCTTCGGCAGTTCGATCCCGAAGAGCTGCGAAGACAAATTGGGTTTGTTCCGCAGGAGACCTTTTTGTTTAGCGCCACCCTCGCCGAGAACATCGCCTGGGGCGTGTCCACGGCAACACGCAATCAGATTCAATGGGCGGCCGAAATAGCAGGTCTTGCGAGCGATATCGAGACATTTCCAAATGGCTTGGACACCATAATCGGTGAGCGAGGGCTCACCCTCTCGGGTGGTCAGAAGCAGCGCACCGCCATTGCGCGCGCTATTTTGCGCAATCCGCGAATCCTGATCCTGGACGACGCGCTATCGAGTGTTGATACAGTAACCGAGGAGAAGATTCTAAACGGACTGGCCGAAGTAATGAGAGATCGCACGACAATTTTGATCTCGCATCGAGTGTCTACCGTTCAGAATGCCGGCCGGATTGTTGTGTTGAGTCATGGTTCCGTGGTGGAAATGGGCACGCACGACGAATTACAGCGAAGAGGCGGTTATTACGCTGCGCTTTATCAAAAGCAGCTTTTAGAAGAGGAACTGCAGGCAATCTAAAAATTCAATCCGATGATGACCAGAAGAACTTTATTGAAGAGAGTCCCGAGCGCGTTGGGCATCGCCGCTGCAGCGAATACACTGCTGCGATCTCAGGAGTTCCGCATAGGCGGCGCTGACATCAAATTAGGCATCGCGTCATATTCGTTCCGGAAGTTTTCGCGTGCTCAGGCGATCAGTATGACGCTGCAGTTGGGCACCCACTACCTGAATGTGAAAGATTTCCATCTGCCGCTCGACAGCACTCCGGAGCAGATCGACGTGGCTGTTAAGGAGTTTCACGACGCCGGCATTGTTCTTGTAGGTTGCGGCAACGTTAGCTTCGACAAAGACGACGAAAACGACATTCGCCACAAATTCGAATACGCCAAACGAGCTGGATTTCCGTTGATCGTTTGCGCTCCGACACACACAACGCTGCCGAAGCTTGAAAAATTCGTGAAGGAATACAACATCAAGATCGCTGTTCACGATCACGGTCCTGAAGACAAAAACTTTCCCACGCCTCAAAGTGTGCTGGAAGTGGTCAAGGATATGGATCCGCGCTGCGGCTTGTGCATGGATATCGGTCACGCTGCCCGAACCGGTATCGATCTCGTCGAATGGATTCAGCGCGCCGGCCCGCGCCTGTTAGACATGCACGCGAAAGATTTGGCCGATCCTCACAATCCGGATTGGAAAGTCGGCAGAGACAGCCAGGTGCCTGTGGGTGAAGGCAAGTTGCCAATTAAGCAGGTCTTCGCGCAATTGATCAAGATGAACTACAAAGGCTGCGTAAACCTCGAATACGAAATTCACCCCGACGATCCGCTGCCGGGTATGCAGAAGAGCTTCACATACATGCGCGGCGTATTGGCCGATTTGAAAAAATCGGCGTAACATGTCTTAGTGCGAACTTCGTTCGTGTTCCAGTAGCGTGACTTTTTTCACCCGGCATTCATGGTCGGAGCGCTCGCGCAGATGGTCGAGCATTTCCTTATCTGCTTCTTCCCTGCTCGCTTGCGGACGGCCCTTGCGGCCGCAGCTTCTGCAGACAAATTGAAAGCGAACTGCTGTATCCACCATCGGTTAGTTTAGCGATTTTTTATCAGGTTACTGTCCGTTCCGGTGACGGTTTCCGCTCGCCTCTCGACTTCGAGTTCTGGAATTTCAATAACCGTGCGCGTGCCCACGCCAAGTTCACTGCGGACTGTCATGCGATAGCTCTGCCCGAACAATACGCGTAGCCGTTCCTTGACGTTGCTAACACCGATGCCGCGTTCAAACAGCGTGTGGAGCTTGGATTCCGGAATGCCAGAGCCGTCGTCTTCAATTACGATGAATAGCCGCGTGTCGTCTATCCACGCTTTAAGGGAGATCGTCCCGCCTTCGACCTTGTTAGCAAGACCGTGTTTGATGGAGTTCTCGATAATTGGCTGCAGAATCATGGTGGGAACAAGCCGGTTGAGCGCCTTCTCTTCGATTTGTTTTTGGAAGCATAGCTTGTCCCCGAAACGAACCAACTCGATAGCCAGGTAATCGTCAATAAACAAAACTTCGTCGCGAAGAACCGCCAAAGTTTCCGTTTTCCGAAGCAGCCGGCGAAGGATACTCGACAGCTTGTAGATCATGCTGCGGGCGCGCTCTGGATCAATCCGGATAAGCGTAGAGATGGAGTTGAGCGTATTGAAGAGAAAATGCGGATTGATCTGGTTGGTCAGCGCCGCGAGTTGCGCTTCCGACAGCCGAACACGATCCATTTCAAGCTGCTTTTCGGCGCGATAGCTGCTCCAAATCCGAATCGGAAGTGAAACCGTAAACAGTGTTGTCGCCGCGCACGCGGCAAATAAAGGCAACGGATTTCCTGCTGGAACATTGCCAAAAAGAAAGAAAGCGTAGCGTTCTTTGAATTCAAGGCGAACGCCCCAGCGCAGAACTTCCGTTAATACGACGATGGCATTGCAAGCCACGTTGAACGCCGCTCGCTCTACGAGCCGTCGCTGAAAAGCGCCGCGTCCCAGTCGAAGGACCTGCTTGAACAAACGCCAAAGATTGAGGTCGACAAATGGTGAGAAGTACCAGATATCTTCTTTTTGCGGAGCCAGATCGTGCATCACGGCGCCGAGAATGCCCGCCGCCGCAAAAAGCGGCATCGACATGTATCTGCCGTAGAACATGCCGGGAATCGAGACGCAAATTCCAGTAACCAATCCGCTGACATAGCCGCCCAGCATGCCGGCGATCTGCGCGCCTTCAAGCGCCAGGTCGATGGCAGGATACTGGTCGTGGCTGAGAATGCGTATTTCAGCGGTCGCGCCGAACACGATCGAAAAGATAAACGCAAGTTGCAGGCGCTCGGTCACCGTGCGTTCATCCCGCAGCAGAATTTTCTCGATGCGTCCGAAACGCATCATGATGCTTGCAATAGAAGCGGAAACGGCGATCTTGACGAGTAAGGCGGCGAGTTCTTGCTTATCGAGCATGCCTAGGGCGAACGGCGCATGTTGCTCATTCGGAACGCTGCTAATTGACTGTTTCCATGATAATAGAAGGTTGAACCCTTCTGATTCCTCCAAGCTAACTCTGAACAAAGTCGCGGAGGCGGATTTTCCGAGCCGCTTTGGCGTCTTTCGTATTTACGGCTTCGAAGGCGTCAGGCCTACGGAAACGGAAGAAGCGGTTGTGCTGAAGCTGGGTGATCTTCAGCCGGATTTGGGACCTTCGCTAGTGCGCATCCATTCGCAATGCCTGACAGGCGACGTGTTTCATAGCTTGCGTTGCGACTGCAGGTCTCAACTCGAACTTGCGCTGGATCAGATTGTTTCCGAGAAGCGCGGCCTCTTAATTTACGAACATCAGGAGGGGCGCGGAATCGGCCTGCTCAACAAACTGCGTGCTTATGAACTTCAAGACCACGGGCTCGACACCGTGGAAGCAAACGAACGCCTTGGTTTCAAAGCCGACTTGCGGGACTATGCGCTGCCTGCGGCGATTCTTCAGTTCTTCAATGTGAAGTCGGTGAGGCTGCTTTCGAATAATCCCGAAAAAGTCGCAGCCCTTGAAAACGCGGGCATCAAAGTGGTCGAACGCGCGCCGATCATTGTGCCACCACTCGAAACAACGGCTGAATATTTGAAGACTAAACGAGAGAAGCTGGGGCATCTGTTCTAAACTGCTGCTTCAGTACATGTTGGAGCTTTCCGGACAACCACTTTCGATAGATCAGATCGCCGACGTTGCGGCCGGGCGGGTTAACCCGCAGTTGAGTTCGCGAGCGAGAGAACGAATTTCAGCTTCGCGTGCGTTGGTGGACCGTGTTATCGAGGAAGGCCGTATTGTCTACGGCATCAATACAGGATTCGGCAAACTTTCCGAAGTTCACATCGCGCCATCAGATCTGGAAGTGCTACAACTAAACCTCGTGCGCAGCCACTCGTGCGGGTTGGGCCATCCACTTTCAGAGCCCGAAACGCGCGCCATGATGCTGTTGCGGGCTAATGTCCTGAGTTTGGGATACAGCGGATGCCGTGTTGCCGTCGTCGAAACGTTGTTGCGGATGCTAGAGCGCGGTGTGCATCCAGTAATACCCGAAAAAGGATCGGTTGGCGCAAGCGGCGATTTGGCCCCCTTGGCACACCTGGCGCTTTGCATGATCGGCGAGGGAGAATGCTGGTACCGCGGTGAGCGCGTCACGGCGGAAACTGCGTTACATGAAGCCGAAATAGAGCCGATACGTCTCGCAGCCAAGGAAGGCTTAGCGCTTCTAAACGGCACTCAGGCCATGTGCGCCGTCGGAGCACTCGCGCTGCATCGCGCCTTGCGGGTAATCGCTTTGGCCGATCTCGCCGGCGCTATGACGCTCGAAGCGTTGCGCGGCACCCCGGTGGCGTTCGACGAGCGTATTCACGCGATTCGGCCCCACGCTGGACAAGTCGCATCAGCGGCGCATTTAAGACGGCTGCTTGAGAACAGCGAGATTCGGCGCTCTCATCTGGTTAATGATCCGCGAGTGCAGGACGCATATAGCCTGCGGTGTATGCCGCAAGTTCACGGCGCAGTTCGAAATGCGCTGGAGCATGCACGGTCTGTTGTCGAAACGGAGAGCGGCTCGGCGACAGATAACCCGCTTGTATTTGATGGCGGCGACATTTTAAGCGGTGGCAATTTTCACGGCGCTCCGTTAGCAATGGTGTTTGACTATGCGGCGATTGCGATGACGGATCTGATAAGTATCGGCGAACGTCGTATCGACCGTTTAGTGAATCCCGATGTCAACGAGGGACTGCCGCCATTTCTGTCCTCGCATCCTGGACTGTCATCAGGCTACATGATTGCGCAGATCTGCGCCGTTTCACTGCTTAATGGAGCCAAAGTGCTGGCGCACCCCGCAAGCATCGACAACGTGCCGACGTCCGGCGACAAGGAAGATCATGTTTCTATGGGCATGACAGCCGCACTGAAGCTGCGCGAAATTGTTTCCGACGCCGAGCGGGTACTTGCGATTGAGTTGCTGGCGGCGGCAGAAGGATTAGAATATCGGGCGCCCCTGAGATCATCGCCTCCGATCGAAAAGGCACATGCGCTAATACGCAAATTTGTGCCGCGATTGACTGCGGATCGCCCGCTTTCGCGCGATATCGAGATGATCGTGTCCGCAATCCAGCGTGGCGAAATCGACGAGTTTACAAAATAGCGAAGGATAGCGAGATGAACGAAACCGCATCGACAGTAAGATCTCCTCGCGGAACGAAGTTGAGCTGCAAAGGCTGGCATCAGGAAGCGGCCATGCGGATGTTGATGAACAATCTGGATCCCGATGTTGCCGAAAAACCAGATGAGCTGATCGTGTACGGTGGCAGGGGAAAGGCGGCCCGCAATTGGGAATGCTTTGATGCCCTTGTTCGCTCGTTGCAGCAATTGGAAAACGATGAGACGATGTTGGTGCAGTCTGGGAAACCGGTCGGCATCTTTCGAACGCACACGGAAGCACCTCGTGTCCTGATTGCGAACGCCAATCTGGTCGGCAAATGGTCTAACTGGGACGAGTTTCATCGCTTGGAGAAGCTTGGGCTGACCATGTACGGACAGATGACCGCAGGCTCATGGATCTATATCGGCAGCCAAGGTATTGTTCAAGGAACTTACGAGACATTTGCCGCCGCGGGCCGGAAACACTTCGGTGGTGATCTCAAAGGCAAGCTGATCGTCAGCGGGGGAATGGGCGGAATGGGTGGCGCGCAGCCGCTGGCGGCCACTATGAACGGGGCGCTGTTCTTAGGCATTGATGTGGATGCCGTCCGAATCGAAAAGCGCGTGCGCACGGGATACTGCGACCGGTTGGCGCATAGTTTGGACGAGGCGCTGACAGAGTTGGACAGCGCGAAATCTCAGGGAGTGGCACTCTCGGTTGGTTTGGTTGCCAACTGCGCCGATGTAATTCCGGAACTGGGGCGCCGCGGTATGGTCCCCGACATTGTCACGGATCAAACAAGCGCGCATGACCCATTGAACGGCTACGTACCAAACGGTATGAGCCTGGAGCAAGCGCTTGCACTGAGACAAAGAGATCCCGAAGAATACGTCGAACGATCCACTCATGCCATGGCTCGTCACGTAGAAGGCATGCTCTCATTGCAACGCGCAGGAGCGGTGGCATTCGACTACGGCAACAACATTCGTGCCCATGCCGAAGGCGCGGGCGCGACAGATGCCTTTCAGATTCCCGGCTTTGTTCCTGAATACATACGGCCCATGTTCTGCGAAGGCAGAGGACCTTTTCGATGGGTGGCGCTCTCCGGCGATCCGGAAGATATTCGCAGGACTGACCGGCTCGTGCTCGAGATGTTCGGCAAAAACGAAGATCTTGCGCGCTGGATTCACTTAGCCGGTGGTCGAATTCAGTTTCAAGGTCTACCGGCGCGCATCTGTTGGCTCGGATATGGAGAACGTGCTGAATTCGGCCTTGCGATGAACGCCCTGGTGCGCTCCGGCGAAATTCAGGCGCCAATCGTAATCGGGCGCGATCATCTGGATGCCGGCTCGGTCGCCTCCCCCTATCGTGAGACTGAAGACATGCGAGATGGTTCTGACGCCATTGCAGACTGGCCTTTATTGAATGCGCTGGTTAATACTGCTGCCGGGGCGTCCTGGGTGTCCATTCACAACGGCGGGGGAGTTGGAATTGGATACTCGCTACACGCCGGAATGGTAGTGGTTGCAGATGGTTCGACGGAAAGCGACAGAAGGCTGGAACGCGTGCTGACTACCGATCCAGGTACTGGGATCATGCGGCATGTCGATGCAGGCTACGCGCGGGCGGGCGACGTGGCCCGAGCAAAAGGTGTTCGAATTCCGATGGCGCACTGAATGGAAGAATCCAGCTTCCTTGCTGTAATCAATTGCAATCAGATTGTCACGTTGGCAGGACCCGCGCGGCCCCGTATACGAGATGAACTGCGTGACCTCGCGATCGTCAAAAACGGAGCCATGTTCGTGCGCGACGGGCTGGTTGAAGTAATCGGATCGCAAAGCGAGATTGAGGAACAGATCGACAGCGAAACGGTTGTAGTGGATGCCGCTGGCGGTGTTCTGCTTCCAGGCTTTGTCGACGCGCACACGCACCCTGTATTTGCCGGTACGCGTGTTGACGAGTATGAGCGACGCGCGTTAGGTGCAACCTATGAAGACATCGCGGCGGCCGGCGGAGGCATTCGCTCCACTGTCGCAAAAACGCGAGAAGCAACGGAAGACGATCTCTTGGAAGCCTCCCGCCGCTACGGAAGCTGGCTCACCCGGTGCGGAACGACAACAGTTGAAGCCAAATCCGGTTATGGGCTGACACTGGAAGCCGAATTGAAGATTCTGCGTGTCATCCGGCAGCTTGGTTACGTGCCGACGTTTTTGGGTGCACACGAAATCCCGGACGAATACGCGGATAACGCCGACGGGTATGTCGAACTTATCGTCGATGAGATGCTGCCCGCCGTTGTGGAGCAACGACTCGCCGAATACTGCGACGTCTTCTGCGAACGGAACGTATTCAACGTAGAGCAGTCGCGAGCGATTCTGACGCGTGCTCGTGAACTTGGGCTCGGCTTGCGGATTCACGCCGATCAGCTTTCGCGAAATGGCGGCGCAGAACTTGCGGCACAATTAGGCACAGTAACTGCCGATCATTTGGAACAAATCGATGCGCACGGAATAGATGCTCTGGTTGGGAAACAAGTGCAGCCGGTGTTGTTACCGGCGTCTGTGTACTGTCTGGGGCGTGATCGCTTTGCCCCTGCAAGGCAAATGATCGAGGCAGGATTGGCAATGGTTCTCGCGACCGACTTCAATCCCGGTTCATCTCCTACGCCTTCCATGCCATTTGTGCTTTCGTTGGCGTGCACGCACATGCGAATGACTCCCGCCGAAGCGATTACGGCCGCAACGATCAATGCGGCTTACAGCTTGGGGCGCGGCAACGAAATCGGATCGTTGGAGCCCGGCAAGCGCGCCGATTTCGTCATCTACGATTGCAAAGATTATCGTGAAATTCCATATTTCGCAGGCGTAGAACTGACAAGCAGCGTCTATATTGCCGGCGATGTTGCATATGCGCGCGCCGAGGAATCTGAGGCGCCTCCGGCTTGATCGTTCCCACAATTAAAGGCAACCGCGCCGTGGTTCCGGGATTGGTCAATGCGCACTCTCACGCGTTTCAGCGTGTCATTCGAGGCCGCACGGAGCACCGCACCGCCGCAAGCACAGATAGTTTTTGGACGTGGCGCGAAGCCATGTATCGCGCGGCTAATCGCTTGTCGCCTGAAGACGTTTATCACGTGTCGCGCATGGCATTTATGGAGATGCTGCTGGCGGGTATCACGACCGTGGGGGAGTTTCATTATTTACATCACGCGCCGGATGGAACGCCGTACGACGATTCCAACCTGATTGCAAAACAGGTGATTCGGGCCGCACAGGACGTCGGCATACGGATTGTTCTCCTGCAGACCGCGTATGAACGTGCTGGTTGGCAGAAGCCTATAAATCCGCTTCAGGCCAGATTCATCTTTCAAAGTGTTGATGCGTTTTTGAAGAGTACAGACGCATTGCTGAAAGACACCGAAGTGCCGATCGGAATTGCTCTGCACAGCGTGCGCGCGCTTCGGCTTGAATCGTTGTTGGGGATCACAGACCACGCGCGGTCGAGGAAGTTGCCCATCCACATGCATGTTGCGGAACAACCCGCGGAGATCGAAGAATGCCTTGCCGAACACGGAGGCCGTCCGTCCGAATTACTGCGGGAATACGGAATCCTCGGCAGTGACTTTACCGCCGTTCATGCAATCCACCTCACCGGACAGGAAATTGGTTACTTGGGCGCGGCGCGTTCGACGGTTTGCGCCTGTCCGACTACAGAACGCAACCTCGGTGACGGACCTGTTCCAGCGGACCGCTTGCTGGAAACGGGGACGCGAATTTGCCTCGGGACTGATAGTAATGCCCAGATCGATGTGTTCGAAGATGCGCGGTGTCTGGAATATCACTTGCGCATGAATCAGCTATCGCGCGCGATCTTACCGGTGGATGAATTGTTTCGAGGCACAACGGAGTCGGGATCGAACGCCCTCGGCCTTACGCAAGATTCAGGCGACTACTTCATTATTGACTTGAATGATCCATTGCTTGCGGGACTTGACGACGCCGATCTAATAACGCAATTAGTGTTCTCCGCCGAAAGATCTGCAATTCGCGATGTCTTTGTCAGGGGCAAACAAGTGATCGCCGACGGTCGCCACCCAGATCAAGATCAAATTGTGACGACTTTTCGAAAAGTACAAAAGCGAGTTTGGGATTGACGTTTTTGTTACCATCGCTTCAGGTCGCCAGACCCGTTTCGACACACCTGCGGGCCCTTAGCTCAGCGGTCAGAGCAGAGGACTCATAATCCTTTGGTCGAAGGTTCAAATCCTTCAGGGCCCACTAAATGAGTCAATATTTTAGTCTCGTCCGACCCGAAGAATAAGGACTCCCTGATCGCCGCCTTCTAGTTCGTGAATGCGGATAGCATTCCGGCGTATCAACTCGACAGCAGCGCGTGTCGGATAGTCCATTCGTTGCAGCCACACAATGTAAGGTGGATGGCCTCGCCGAACTTCGAGCGCGTTGTAATCCGAGTCTGACGTAACGATGATGAAGTCATTTTCTTTGGCAAATTCCCAAATTATTTGATCAGGAGTGCCTTCTGGTATTCCCGCAGCAAAGACGTGCGTCGAACCGGGGAATAGATCCAGCAAACGAAGTGGCAATCGGGGCGAGAGATTCGCATCGAAGAGCAACTTCACCGTGCCGCGGTATCCAGGTGCTCAGATGCATAGGCGTAAACCGCTTTGAAGTCGTCACGATCCAGATATGGATAGTCACCCAGAATTTCGTCTTCAGTTGCTCCGGCCGCCAACCATCGTAGAACATCCTTGACGGTTACGCGCGTCCCCCGAATACAAGGCTGGCCGCTGCGCACGCCCGGGACGATCGTGATACGCGAGAGATGCTGGTCCGTTGAAGCCGCGCTCATGTCCAGAATGTTTACTCCATTATGCCCATTTCATATACGTCATAATCTTTTGGTCGAAGGTTCAAATCCTTCAGGGCCCACTAAATTATTTCAAATACCAAGGAACATTTAGCACTGAGATTCTGTCGTTTCCTTTTACCAGCAGTAGTGTTTTGAGCAACGTCGCGCGCTGGGAGTGAAGAAAGTAGTTGTACCAGCGGTTCTCCACAACCTCGGGAACCATCGCGATGATGCGCCGCTTCGGATTGTCCGCCGAGAGCTTGATCACGTAATCAACAATTGGATTGACGACGAACCGATAAGGCGATTCCAACACCACGAGCTCCGGTACTGCGGCGCCAGCAGCGCGGGCCGGCGTAACCACATTGCGATGCCAGGATTGACGAAGCTCGTCCGATTTGTTTTCCTCAATGACAAAAACGCCTCTCACGTCCTTCGAAATAGCGAATGCCGCACATAGAGCGTGTTTGGCGATCTTACTCCATTGTTGTAGTGGCACCACAACTAACGGTTGCATGTTGCCTGCTAGATCGAGCGGAGTTTTGCTTTCCACCTCAACGTAGATTTTCTGGTAATGTCGGCGAACGCCGTACATGAGCATCAGAATTGCCGGAATCGTAACCACGGTGATCCATGCGCCCTGCGTAAACTTCGACAGGATGACGACGATTACCGTTGCTCCAGTTGCTAACGCGCCCAGGCCGTTGATGAACATCTTGTGCTTGGCTCCTCGGCCACGGGCTTTGCGCCAATGAAACAACATGCCCGCTTGGGACAGCGTAAATGCGAGAAACGCCCCCACGGCGTATAGAGGAATGAGCCGGTCCGTCACACCGCCGAAGCCAATTAGTAGGATGGCCGTCAGGGTGGCTAGCACAACGATACCTTGCGAATAGACGAGCCTTCGGCCCCGGTTCGCAAACGAGACAGGCAAAAAGTGATCTTCGGCAATCACGCGGCATACTCGGGGAAAGTCAGCGAATGCGGTATTGGCTGAAAAGATCAGCACCAGCAATACAGAACCAATGGCAACGAAATAAAACCACCCGTGGCCAGCCACGGCATCAAACAACATAGACAACACGCTGCGATATTGATTGCCGTCAGGATCTGTTGCGACGATTTTGTATTCGCGAGTCAGGAATGCGATTCCCGCCAACATCACAACCAAGCAGGCGATGATAATGGCCAGCGTTCGCTGGGCGATTTTCGATCTAGGCTCACGAAATGCACGTACGCCGTTGCTGACGGCTTCAACACCAGTCATCGCGGTACATCCACTTGAAAATACTTTCAGCAACAACCAAGTACTCACAGCGGCAGCAGCCCGGGGAGCCGACGGTGGAGGCACTACAGGAATTGGATGTCCGCCGCTTGCGAGCGCCTTGATGACTCCAATCGCAATAGCAACGATCATGCAAATGAGGAAGAGATAAGTCGGAATCAAAAAAACTTTGCCGGTCTCGCCTACTCCGCGAAGGTTTACTAACGTAATGAGCACGAGCGCTGCTAAACAGAGGATTAGGGTTCGCGGGTGCAGTGAAGGGACTGCGGAGGTCAATGCGCCAATTCCCGCGGATATGCCGACGGCCGCGGTCAAAACGTAATCGATCATAAGCGCCGCGGCGGCGAGCAGCCCAGCAAAGGTGCCGAGATTTTCGTGGGCAACCGTATACGATCCGCCGCCCTGCGGATATGCTTCAATCGTCTGGCAATAGGAGAAAAATACGATCAAGAGCAAGCCGATAATGCTCAAACTAATGGGGACGATGTAGTTGAGGCCGGCAAGTCCAAGAGGGATGAGCAGCGTTAGGGCCGCTTCCGGCCCATATGCCGCGGAGCTGAGCGCATCAAGCCCGAAGATGGGTATGCCTTTGGTTGTGCCGATTTGTTCGGCGCGTTCGTCAGACGTGGCGATCGGCCGACCAATTAAGAAGTCGATGATGGACAATGGGTTCCTGCCAGCAATCGATCTGTTTCAGCTATCCCTGTTAGTCTCGCATTGGCGACCGAGTGTGCGTACCTAGTTGGAATTCGGGTTCGTCAATGAGTTGGGCGTACGATGCTAGTCAGCGCGCTCGCCAGGAGAAAACGGTTATTCAACCCCTTGCCCCAGCCCCTGCCGACGTCGCGAGGTCCGCGCCAAACGCTGCATTCCGCAAAACAGCCAAGCGCCAGCCGGAATTGGATGGCCTTCGCGGATTTCTTTTGGTCTGGATGACGCTGACACACCTGCCCACGCACATCAGCGCGTATTCAAACCAAACGTTGGGGTTCGTTTCCGCCGCGGAGGGTTTCATCTTTCTATCAGCCGTGTTATGCGGACGTGTATTCGGCAGAAAGCTGAGGGAAGAGGGCATCCGCTCTGTGTGGAGGCGCCTCGGCGCCCGTGCGGGCCGGTTATATGCGTACCATCTCTTCCTGCTCGGAATTGCATTCACGGTGGTGGCGCGGCTGGCGATTCACACTAAGCAGCCGAGCCTTGTCGGACTGCTTGACTTTTACCTTGCTCATCCGATTGATGGTGTCATCGCATCCGCATTACTTGTTTATCGGCCGCCGCTGCTGGACATCTTGCCGATGTACATCCTGTTTCTCATTGGAACGCCAATCGCGTTTTGGGTAAGCAGCCGATGGAGTTGGCGCGCAGTTATTGTTCCGAGCTTGTTGCTCTGGACGGCGGCCCAGCTCGGATTCCGGTCCATGATGTATGCGACGTTTGTTCGCTTTACGCACGTCGATATTCCCTTTAGCGCGCTGGGAGCTTTTGATCTGTTTGCCTGGCAATTGCTCTGGGCCGTGGGGCTTTGGATTGGAAGCGGCAGCGCGGAGATTCTTCGTTTCCGACCGCGGCCGAAGGCTGCGATTTTCGTGTCGTTGCTGATTGCAGTAACCATGCTGTTTGTGCGCTACAGCAAGTGGTGGAGTGTTTTGAATGCGCCTCCTTGGGCGCCGCTGACGGACAAGTGGCACTTAGGACCTGTGAGGATTCTAAACTTCACAGCCGTTGCCGTACTTTTCGTCACGATCCAGCCGAAAACAGTAAAGTGGCTGGGCCGCGGTCCGCTGGTGGTTCTTGGGAAAGCCTCGCTTGAAGTGTTCTGTGCTCACCTGCTAGTTTGTTTTGCCGCGCTTGCGCTAGTTGGCGATGGCACGAACGCGTCCCTAGGGCAGCAAGCCGGAATTATCGTTTTCGCGCTCATTTTCCTTTACGGCGTGGCAAAAGCGTTTGGGAAAGAACATAAGAACACAATGCAGCCCAGGCGTGAAGATTGACGCGCATTTGTTAATCACGCGGCCGCACCAACTACACTGAGAGCCGGGTGAGAAATCAATGAAAACAGCACAGTACGTCTTTCTTCTATTGGCAGGTTCCATCATCTTGCCGGCGGCGCAGCCCGGCGTGGACATATACACGGTGAAGGATTTGCAGACGACGAGCCAGGCGCTTGCAACAGGCGGTAAGCCTTTCGCCAGCCGCGAACTGGTCCGTTACGGCAATCATTACACGATGATGGCGATGCGCGAAGCCACCGGATCATCGGAAGTACACGATCACGAAGCAGACATTTTCGTAGTGCAGAATGGAAAAGCCACGATCGTCACGGGCGGCAAAGTGGTGAACCCGCACACAGAAAAGGAAGGCGAGATTCGCG
The DNA here is from genome assembly GCA_035652115.1 of Bryobacteraceae bacterium. GTDB lineage: Bacteria > Acidobacteriota > Terriglobia > Bryobacterales > Bryobacteraceae > Bog-105. The sequence goes on along the minus strand of DASREJ010000272.1, from coordinate 1,427 downwards.
GCTCATCTATTTCGGGCGGAGAACGTCATGAGTTATCGGCAGGCGACATTATTCATATACCAGCCGGAGTGCCACACCAACTGCTCATCGAGAAAGGTCCGTTCGATTATTTCGTTATCAAAGTAACCGGTCAGTAGATGACGAGTGCGTGGCTGTTGACCCTGCTTGCTATCGGCGGCGTGGTTGCCGGTGTGCTGCTGGGGCAAACGCGGGTCTTCTCTTCTCAATTGGGCGCGGCGGGAGGCGGGCTGCTGTTCGGTATTGCGCTGTTTTGGGTGGTTCCTGAAATCGCCGTGACATCCGGGTGGGCCGGCGCGGCGGCGCTGGCGCTGGCTGGATGTGTACTGGTGGGCGCAGTGGACATGCTGCTGATGCACACCAGAAATTCGCCGCGCACAGGCGCGATTGGCCCACTGTTGGCCGCTACGGCTGTTCATTGTTTTCTGGATGGATGGAGTGTGCGGGCGTTAGGGGGAAGGCCCATGACCGATGTCGCGGTTGCCGTTGGTCTCGGGCTCCACAAATTTCCCGAGGGGTTTGCGCTGGGCTGGGTAATGCGAAGAGCGGCGCTATCGGTGCGCAAAGCTCTCCTTTTCGGCGCGGCAATCGAGTTAGTAACCGCCTTGGCCGCATACCTGGAGCCGAGAGCGAACGGCTCCGGCGTCGCTACGCTGGGCGCGTGGTGGACCGCGGGCGTCTTAGCGGTTATCTCCGGAAGCTTTCTGTATCTCGGTTTTCATGTTGTCATTCCCGAACGGCACAAGCCTGGTGTGGTGCCGCTGTTTGCCGGAACTTTGGTCGTAACCGCGATGGTGGCGTGGGCGAAAGGCTAACCCTTTCGGACGCCGCTCAACGTAGGCCGTCGATAAATTGGTGCAGCCGGTCCAGACCGCGCTCCAACTCATGCATCGACGTCGCGTAGGAGATGCGGACGTGATCGTTTGTTCCGAACGCTTCGCCAGGCACAACCGCGACGTGAGCTTTCGCGAGCAGTTCGCTTGAGAAGTCGAGCGAGTTCTTTACGCGGCCGCCATGAAACGCGACACTGATGTTGGGGTAGGCGTAGAATGCTCCCTTCGGAGTTGCGATTGTGACCCCGGGAATCTCACGCAGGCGTTTGACGACGAAGTCGCGACGCCGGCGATACTCCGCGAGCATCAGCGGCACGGAATCCTGTGAGCCGCGCATCGCTTCGATGGCTGCTTTCTGGGCAATGGATGTCGGATTCGATGTGCTGTGGCTCTGCAGCTTCATCATCGCTCCGATGATCGGGGTGGGGGCGAGCGCAAAGCCAATGCGCCAGCCTGTCATGGCGTACGTTTTTGACAACGATCCAGCCACAACGACGGTTTCTTTTGCGCCTAGTTCCGCCGCTATCGAGTAAGGCTTGTCTTCGTAGACAAACTGGCAGTAGCACTCGTCCGTCA
>DASREJ010000271.1:0-22591 GCA_035652115.1 Bryobacteraceae bacterium | reverse complement strand
CAGGCCCAATCCCGTTCCTCCAAAGCGCCGGTTCGTAGAGGCATCTACTTGGCTAAAGGACTGGAAAAGACGATTGAGGCGGTCGTTGGGAATGCCTACTCCAGTATCCACGACGCGCACACACAACCGGCAAACAGAAGGTTCGTTCACGGCATTGTGCGTGCCGAAACTTGTCTCGCTTTCGCTCCTTACCTGAACTGTGATGGAGCCGCGTTCCGTAAATTTAATGGCGTTGTTAATCAGATTGGTTAGCACTTGGCGAATGCGCGTGGCATCGCCCATCACGCGCGACGGAACATTGTCTTCAATGGTTAGCTTAAGTTCAATCTGCTTGTCGATGGCTGCTTTCCGGAAAATGCCCACGCACCATTCGAACGATTCCTTCAGAGAGAACGCTTCATTTTCGAGTTCCAGCTTGCCCGATTCGATCTTGCTGAAATCGAGCACATCGTCCAGCACTCTCCGCAGCATCTCGCCGGAGGTGCGGATGAGCTTACCCATTTCGCGAATCTCCTGCGGCAGAGTTTCTTCTTCCAGGAAGCTGCTGATGCCAAGAACACCATTCAGCGGCGTGCGAATTTCATGGCTCATGTTGGCAAGGAACTCGCTTTTGGCGCGGTCTGCGGCTTCCGCGTCGCGATGCGCACGTCGCAGTTCTTCTTCCATTGCCTTGCGTTCGCTAATGTCCAGAACGAAACACAGTGTGTGGCGCGCATCGCCGATCTCTACACTCCGGGCCCAAAGCAACGCAGTCCGAAGACCCACTTCCGGAAGCGCTAGAGAAAATTCGTATTGATCGATCCCATCAACCGGTAGACCGCGGTCAAACACCTTTCGCATCTCGGCGTGTGAGCTGAACCAGCCAAGCTCCACCGGATCGTGGCACAGAATGGCATCTCGCGACACATTGTGCAAAGATTGCAGAGCGCGGTTGGCGTTGACGAACCGCAAATCCTGATTCAAAAGCGCGATACAGATCGGGCTGGCCTCGAAAACCACCCGGAATGCCTGTTCGGCTTTTGTGCGTTCCGCAATTTCGCGCGTCAGATCGTTGTTGGTAGTCTGCAATTCCGCGGTGCGCGAAGCAACCATCAAATCAAGATCTTCCATTTTCGCGCGCGCCTGATGCGTAGCGATCCACTTCCGGGTAAGGGCGTGCGCCAGTTGAATTACTTCGATATTGTCGAACGGCTTTTTGAGAATCAGCAGATTGTCCGACTGTCCTAATTTCGCGTGAATATCGTTCCAGGAGTAGTCGGAATACGCCGTGCAAATGACGACCTGTAGATTAGGGTCCACTTGCCACAACTGCTTGATCGTCTCCACGCCATCCCAGCCTGGCGGCATTCGAACGTCTACAAAGGCAAGCGCGTAGGGTTTACCTTCGGCCAGCTTGGTTTCCACGCGCGCCAGGCCATCCTGCCCCTGATAGGCAGATTCAATTTCGAATTGTACAAAGGCAGGACGAGTCTGCGAATCGTCAAACAATAGATTTTCATCCGACAACAAATCTTCATCCACGTCGGAATTGCCAATCAAGATCTTGCGCAAGTCTTCATGAATCGCCCGATTGTCATCGACGACAAGTATTCGATTGTTACTTTCGGCAAAGGGTATGTTCTTCATGCCGCATTCATTTCTACGTGTGCCGCGTTTTGCGGCTCCGCTTTTGCTGTTACCACTGGTAGTTCCAAGGTGAACGTTGCGCCGTAGCCTACGCCTTCGCTCTCGGCCCACAATGAACCGCCCATCTGCTGAGCAGCCAGCGCCCCCGAGTGAAGCCCGAAGCCGTGCCCGTCGGGTTTAGTTGTAAAGCCGTGCGCGAAAATCCGCGTCAGGTTCTCTTTGGGAAGCCCTACGCCGGTGTCCCTCACGACAACGCGCACGTGGTCGTTTCCCTGGCGCACTACCGACACTCGCACCAACCGCTGCGGACCGTTCTGCTCAATAACTGATTGCTTTGCGTTGCTCAACAGATTGACCAGAATGTCAAGGATTTTGTGCCGCGTTGCCCAAACGCTCGGCACATCATCGTACTCGGCCTGAAAGCGGACGTGATGCCGGTGGAAGCTCGCGTCCACCATGCGAAACGCATCGTCGACAAGCTCAGGTAGCAGCACCACTTCGAGAAGCGCTGACGTCTTCGCATAATCCTGCTGAGTAGAGACAATCTTCTTGATGTGGTCGACATGCGTAATCAAAGCTTCCACTTCCGTCAGGACTTGGCCGCGCTCGCTTTGCAGATGCGAAGCAAGTTTCAGAAGATAGGGCAGTAACCGCTGACCCTTCGGATCGGATTGAACGAATTCCGGAAAATCCTGCGCGTGTTCTTCCACCAACTTCACGGCAGCAGCAAGATTGTCCAGCCGTGTCTTCCGCAATTTATCGCTGATTACAGACGCCCCCACATTGACGCTGTTCAGCACGTTCCCGACATTGTGAAGGACTCCCGTCGCCACCTCCGCCATCCCAGACCGCCGCGAGAGTTCCATCAGGTGCTGTTGCGCCTGCGCCAACTCGGCGCGCGCTCGTTCCTTTGCCTGCACTTCTTCGCGTAGCGATTGCGTGCGTTCATTCACTAGGCAAACAAGCTTCTTCTCATTCGCAATCAATTGATTGACGCGTAGCCGGTACGCTGCTAACGAGAGCGCTGTAAGCAGTGCAATGCAACCGGCAATAAAGAGCGGAGTTTGGTAGAAATGCGGTGCGAGCGAAAACGGCAGCGAATCGCCGCTATAATTCCAGACGCCGTCGTTGTTGCAAGCAATCACGGTAAATCGATAATCGCCGGGTGCGATGTTGGTGTAATAGGCTGCGCGGCGCGTGCCCGCATCGATCCAATCTTTATCGAAGCCCTCCAGCTTGTACTTAAAGCGGATTTTTTCGGGCGCGACCAAACTGAGAGCGGTGAATTCAAATTCCAGACGTCCTTTGCCTGGCTTGGCGCGGAAGGGACGGCCTGGTCCAAAATCAATTCCGTCGACTGAAGCTCTCTCCACCACCACGTTGGGCGGCGCATCGTTGCTTTTAAGCTTTCCAGGATCGACAATGGCGAGACCGCCCTTCATGGTCGGGAATAGCAGGCGGCCGTCTCGCGTTCTCCAACCGGCAGGCTGAAAGCCGCCGTTACACTCCCTGCTTTTTAGACCGTCCGATTGGCCGTAAACAGTCGACACTATAGAGGCAATTCGGCCCTGTGCGAAGGCTTCCAACTGCTGCTTTGCAACGCGGAAAATTCCTTTGTTTGAGCTCATCCAGAGATAGCCGTAGCGGTCCGGCAAAATCTGGAAAAGCTCGTCATCGAAAAGGCCCGTGCGCGTGGTGTATACGGTAACTTTCCCGTCTTTCAGCCGGTCAAGGCCGCCGCCGCTGGTGCCAATCCAAAGAGTTCCGTCGGTGTCTTCACTGAGTGCGCGGATGGTATCGCTTGAGAGCCCTTGCTTCGTCGAGTACACGCTGAAGTGTCCCGATTGAAGTTTGTTCAATCCGCCTCCGCCAGTACCGATCCACAGCGCGCCGTAGTGGTCTTCCTGAATCGAAGTGACGTAATCATTTGTAAGACCGTCGGCAATGGTGTAGGTCTTAAAGTGTGTGCCGTCCAAGCGGCTCAGTCCACCGCGGCTCCCCGCCCAAAGAACTCCCTGGCGGTCTTCATAAAGACAAAGAACGATGTCGCTGGGCAGCCCGGAGTTCGCGTTGAAGACGGTGAACTTGCCGTTTTTCAAGCGGTCGAGTCCGCGCCGTGTGGCAATCCACAAACTGCCTTCGCGGTCTTCCGCAAGCGAGAACACAAGGTTATCGAGCAACCCGTTTCGGGTACTGTAATTCGTAATTTGTCCGTCTTTTAAACGATCCAGCCCTCGGCCGTTCGTCCCTAACCAGATCGCTCCCTGTCTATCTTCAAAAACCGGCAGCACCACGTCATCGGAAAGACCTTCACGCCGAGTAACTGAGGTAAATACGCCGCTCTTTAATCGCACCAAACCTGCGCCGCCCGTTCCGATCCAGAAGTCACCCTCGCGATCCTCAAAAAAACTGAATACGCGGTTGAACGGCAATCCATCCTTCTCGGCGTAGTTGCTGAACTTTCCGTCGCGAAAGCGGCTCAGTCCGCCGTCAATGGTCGCAATCCAAAGCGTTCGGTCAGTGTCCTCGTAAATGGACCAGATGGCATTGCTTGCCAGGCCGTCGCGAATGGTGTAATTGACAAACCTGCCATTCACAAAGTGACTCAAGCCGCCGCCGTTGGTGCCCGCCCAGACGCCGCCGGACCGGTCTATGTAGACCGACTTGATGTAATCGTCAGGCAGTCCGTCCTTCTGGGTGTATAGCTCCGCGATTCCCTTTGCAAGATGCGCCAGGCCATCGTGAGTTCCCAGCCAAAGGCTTCCGTCGGCGGCTCCGGCGATAGAGAAAATTGCGCCCCTCCGCAGAACACTTTGCACTCCGCACCTGGAGAAGCTTCCGTTGTGGAAGCACCTTAGTCCACCGCCGTCGGTGCCGATCCAAAGTACGCCCTTTTGGTCTTCGTAGAGCGACAGTATGGCATCGTTCGACAATCCGCCGTTGCTGCTGTAAGTTGTAAATCGGCCGCCGCTGAGTAGCGTTAAGCCGCCGCCTTCAGTGCCAATCCAAAGTCTTCGTTTCGAATCCACCAGTAGAGCCGAAATTTGATTAGTGTTAAGGCTCGGCGTGTTGTGCGTATCGAAGGTTGTAAATCGAACACCATCAAAGCGCGCGAGACCTTCCTCGGTTCCCAGCCATAGATATCCGTCGGGTGTCTGCGCAATTGCTGTAACGGAACTGTGCGGCAGACCCGATTCCGTGCTCCAGACATCCTGTATATATTGCGTTAGCGCTTTACTAGGATCCAGCGCCGCCGCAAGCGGCGTTGCAGCGGCAAACATCAGCACCGCCATGACGAAGGCAGGCGCAAGTGCCACGAGCGCAGAACCGCTGGCGATTTTGCGGCACGCAAGTCGCGCCGAGGCATGGGTTCCCCACCACACATTCCCCTTATCGCTCCCGCAAGTACAATTTCGAGCGAGGGCGTTAGCAAGGAAGTACTAGGCAATTGTTTGCCAGCGCGCAGTACTCCTTAGTCCATGTGCAAGCCATTTGATGCTCTAGGGGGGCACCCGACCACCGATAAGCCTCACATAGAGTTCGAAGGACCGCAAATGGATTCTCTACAGACATCAATCGTGAGGTTTTTATGAAAGTTGCCGGCGTTGTTGCTATGGTCCTATTGGCAAGCGGCCCTTCGTTTGGACAATCGATGCGCGAGAAGCTCTCGCCTGAACTGCGGAATTGGAACGTCAACAACAATGTGGATGTGATCGTCCAGTTCGATCAGACGCCGACTGAAGCGCATCATCGAAGAGTTCTGAGTCGCGGTGGCCAGCTCAATCGGAGGCTGGATTTTATCCGGGCGGGCGCTTACAGCATGCCTAGTTCGGCGTTGGCGGACTTGGCAAATGATCCAAGTGTCATTCATGTTTCGGTGGACCACAAGCTGCACGCGAAGCTCGACTACTCCACTGCGGCCGTCAATGCGCCGTCCGTGTGGCAGCTCGGCTGGACGGGCTCTGGCATCGGCGTAGCGGTCATCGATAGCGGAATCACGCAATCGGCGGACTTTGCGAACCGAATTGTATATTCGCAAAACTTCAATGGCCGGGGACCGTCGTACGATCTCTACGGTCACGGCTCGCACGTTGCGGGAATTATCGCCGGCAATTCTGCCAACTCGAGTTGCCCCGGTTGCAGGCTACTCAAGGGCGTAGCGCCCAACGCAAACCTCATCGATTTGCGCGTGCTCGATCGCAACGGCGAAAGTACAGACAGTATAGTCATCAACGCCATTAACACTGCCATTCAACTTCAATCGACATACAACATTCGCGTGATGAATCTGTCGTTGGGACGACCAATCTCAGAGAGCTACGCGCAGGATCCACTGTGCCAGGCGCTAGAGTCGGCGTGGAGGGCGGGTATTGTCGTCGTCACCGCGGCCGGCAATGAAGGGCGCGACAACTCTGTCGGCGAAAACGGCTATGGCACAATCGGCGCGCCGGGCAACGATCCTTACGTGATCACGGTAGGTGCGATGAAGACAGAAGAAACCTATGATCGCCGTGACGACTTAGTCGCCAGTTATAGCTCAAAGGGCCCCAGCCTGGTCGACAACGTGATCAAGCCTGACATCATGGCTCCTGGCAATCTGGTGGTTTCCGTTGAGTCGCCCAATAACACCCTTGCCGGTGAATATCCTTCGTTCCAGGTTCCGGTCAGCTATTACATGGGCGGCACGAATAATACACCTTCCACTCAGTACTATTCTTTGAGCGGCACGAGCATGGCCGCTGGCGTAGTGAGCGGAGCCGTGGCCGATCTTCTTCAAGCGCAGCCGTGGCTCACGCCAGATCAGGTGAAAGCTCGATTGATGTCCACCGCCTACAAGACTTTCCCGAAGTCTAGCGTCGCCACTGATACCATTACCGGCACAGCGTACACCAGCTACTACGACATCTTTACCGTGGGAGCGGGCTACTTGGATATATCCGCTGCGCTCAATTCACACTGGACACCGCGCGGCACTGCTTTGTCGCCGACCGCCACATTCGATGCAAACGCCGGTACCGTTTTAGTCAACTTCGACCCTTCTTCCGTGTGGGCGCAAATGAGCCTGACCAGCGTGACTGGAATTTGGGGAAACGCGCTTAGTATGGGAGCCACCGGCATCACCGGTCTGGGCTCACTAGGAAGCGGCGGAATTCTAGGCAACAGCGCCATCTGGGGCACCAGCGCAATTTGGGGAACCAGTGGCATCTGGGGTACTAGCGGCATCTGGGGCACCAGCGGAATTTGGGGAACTAGCGCGATTTGGGGAACTAGCGCTATCTGGGGAACTAGCGCGGTACTCAGCGAAAAGTAACGTGCCAGGGCAACAACTGAGCGGTTGGCCGAAAAAGCCAGCCGCTTTTTTTGAAACTCAAAAGATCTTATATGCCCTTTACATCATGGCCACTGGCGGCGCAGGTTCATCAGGACTTCCCGCACTCGAAAGCGGGGCGCGGATCATGACGATTATCAGCACTGCCAAAACAGCGAGGCCGATCCAATAAGAGGGATGAGGGAAGAGTTGCAAGTGCTCGCGAATGCGCGGCGGCATGAACTGAAGACCTGCCCAGACCAAACCCAGAATCGCCTCTCCAGCGATTAAGCCCGAAGCCGTCAAAACTCCCGCATTATCGACGCGAGCGCGCTGCGCTTCATTGAATCCGCGGCGTAACGCCATACGATCGCCAGCCCAACGGATAAGTCCTCCGACGAATATCGCTGCCGTCGTTCCGAAAGGTAAATACATTCCGATTGCCACCAACATCGGGCTTTTGACTTGCATCGCGATGAATGCGAATCCCAATAAGATACCCGTGATGACTAACGGCCATGGCATGTCACCGCCCACGATGCCTTGTGCAAGCAGTGCCATGAGCCCCGCCTGGGGCGCCGGTAATTGCGCATCGCCGAAGCCGGTGCCTCCGGCGCGAATGTTGCCTTCGTGTAGAAGAACGAGCGGGAAATACATCACCAGGCTCGCCACGGTAACGGCGATCAGTTCCGCTATCTGAATGTTGCGTGGTGTGCCGCCTAGAATATAGCCAACTTTAAAATCCTGCAGCAGTTCGCCCGCGACGGCTGAGGATACGCACACCACAGCCGCTACTCCAAGCACGGCGGCAACGCCTCCTAATCCGGAAACGCCCAGCGAAACCATCAGCAGCGCGGCAACAATCAAGGTCGAAAGTGTGAGGCCTGAGACGGGGTTATTGGACGATCCGATCATGCCGCACAGGCTTCCCGAGACAGTGGCGAAGAAGAAACCAAGAACGAGCATCACAACCGCCGCTACAATTCCTCCGACTACTTGACCGGAAAAGTAGATATAGAGCGCGATCATGAGAGCGAAAACGACTCCGATGAGCGCGAACACCAACTTCGAACTCATGTAACGTTCCGTGCGGCTGAGCGCGGCCGCATGTTCCGCGGATTGCCGCATATCGCCCACTGTTCGTGTTAAGCCGGCAATCAGGCTTGTCCGCATACGAAAAAGCGTGTAGGCCGCGCCCACCAGCATGCTGCCGACGGCGATCGGGCGCACCACGTAGCGCCAGACCGCATCCGCAAGATCGGGCCACGACGAAACGGAAGTGTTCGCGGGAAGAAAATTGTGCAACTGCGGACCTAGAAAGAAGATGAGAAGCGGCACAATCAACCCCCACGCGAGTACGCCGCCCGCAAATTGCAAACCGGCCAACCCTGGGCCGATGATGTAGCCGACGCCGATAAAAGCCGGGCTGACGCTGGGAGCGTCGAACGTAGAGATGCCGCCGGTGTTCAACACGTGAGTCGTGCCGGCGCCGCCAAGGCGTACCCGGCTCGTCCCTAGAGTCCCAACATTCAGAGAAAACGTTGCGTCTGAAGCAAAAAAGCCGAACCGGCTGAGCAGAAAAATGAGTCCACCCAGCCCCATGTTCCAGAAGAGAAATTTGGCCGCCTGCGCTCCTCGTTGACCGGCTTTGTGAATCTCTGACGCGGCGATGGACTCCGGGAATGGAAGCTCCGGGTCTTCGACCATGACGCGGCGCACAAGGGAAATAAACAATACGCCGATAACACTGCCGACCAATATCAGGATGGAGGTTTTCCAATAGGCATCCGCAAAGCTGAACGACGGCCACGTGCGGGCAATAAGAAACGCCGGGATAGTGAAAATCGCGCCCGAAGCGACTCCTTCCCCGATGCTGCCGCTGGTTCGCGCGATATTTTCTTCGAGCAGCGAGCCTTTCGCGGCCCGCAGAATTGCCATGCTAATAACCGCCGCCGGATAGGTTGCGGCCACCGTCATACCGGCGCGCAGCCCTAGATAGGCATTTGCCGCGCCGAGCACGACCGTCATGGTGAGTCCAAGCAAAATGGCGCGAACAGTTAGCTCGCGAAGTTGCAGATGTTCTGGGACAAAAGGCTGAAACGGCTTCGTTGATTTACTGATGCTAGGGCTGCTCATGAAGACGCCAAGTTGAGTTTATTCTATGAGGCGTCTCCTAAAGCTCCTATTGCGCGGCCGTTGCGCTCATGGTTGTATCGGCATTCTTCACATACCGATCGAACCAGCTCATCATCTCGTAAAGCGTGTGTTCAATGGACTCGCGGCCACGATATCCATGTGCTTCATAGGGCAACGTAACCAGCCGCACCGTGCCCCCATTGCCACGAACCGCAGCGTACATGCGATCGGATTGAACCGGAAATGTGCCCGTGTTGTCGTCGGCTTCGCCATGAATCAAGAGTAGAGCGGCCTTGATTTTGTCGGCGGAAAGGAAAGGCGACATTTTAAGGTAGACGTCCGGAGCTTGCCAAAGCGTGCGTTCTTCGGTCTGAAATCCAAATGGCGTCAGCGTTCGATTATATGCGCCGCTGCGCGCCACACCGGCCTTAAACAAGCTGGAGTGTGCCAGGAGATTAGCTGTCATGAACGCGCCGTAACTGTGACCGCCAACGCCCACGCGATTGGGATCGGTGACACCCATCTCCGCGGCTTTATCGATGGCGGCTTTCGCATCCATGACAATTTGGTCAAGGTACGTGTTGTTAACCGTCGTTGGATCGCTTCCAATTACCGGCATACCGGCGTTATCAAGCACGGCATAACCGTGCAAGGCGTAGAAGATCTCTGAAGCGCCTGTAAGAGTCGTAAAGCGATTGGTCGAGCCGGTAATCTGGCTGGCAGTATCCGCATCGTTGTATTCGTATGGATAAGCCCACAAAACTGTTGGAAGGCGAGTGCCCGATTTATAATCCGGCGGCAAGTACAACGTGAAAGAAAGAGGAACGCCGTCGGCGCGTTTATAAGTCACTAACTGTTTGCTCAGCTTGCGCAATTCAGGAGTTGGATCGGCGAAATGCGTAATCGCGTGCGGCTCACCGTTTCCTTCGCGAATAAAATAGTTCGGCGGCTCGGTCGGCGATTCGCGACGAGTTAAAAGCTTGCTGCCCGCCGGGTCGAGAATCGCTTCCACCATTTCGTAATGCGCATCGTCGCAGCGGAACAGTGGCTGCGTCTCGCCGCTCTTTACATCAAAACGATTGAGGAACGGCCGATCGCCTTTCGGGCTCGCGCCCACGCTGCGCAGAAAGATTGCATCGCCGTCCTGGCGTACAGCCAGCTTACCGTTCGCGAGCCGTCTCATCTCTGGAGTGCCTGGATCTTTGTAACGATCCTGCATGTTGCGCGACCAAATGAGTTTTGGCTCCGTTCCCGGATGCTCGGGATCGATGCTATACGTGCGAACCCAACGCTTCTTGCGCTCATAGTCTGTAACCAGAGAGAGTGTTCCGGACTCGCCGAACTCAATGCGGTTAAAGCGCTGCTCCAACTTCATCAGCTCTTGCGGCTGAGTGCCGGCCCCGGCGATTTTGGCAATCAGAATCCGATCGCGGTGAGGAACTGTCTCTTTCGGGTTGCCACCATCCATCGCTTCTACCCAATAAAGCGAAGCAGGCTGGGTTGGTAGCCAATGGTAGTCTCGTGGACCGGTAGGCACACCGTTAATAGGTACGCGTTCCTCTACCGGAAGACTTGCGACCTTGTAGACGAGCTTGCCGGAATGGTCCCACACCTCAACCTCTTTAGCGAATGCGTTCAGCGGATGGAAGTAAGAATACGGTCTATGAAGGCGAGCGACCAAAATATTCTGACCATCAGGTGAGGGCTCGATCGAGGTGAAAATGCCTGGTTTTCCGTATGGCATTACCTTGCTACTGGCGACGTCTACTAGCGCAAGTTGTGCAGTGGCGTAGTAGTCGAACAGGTCCTCATCGTGGGCGTTCTTGAGTAGATCTTCGTACGTGGGTGCGGGTCCCGCTTTGCCGGTTGTTTCTTGCGTGTGAGGGCCGGGTTGAACAGCTATGTCCTGCGGGGGCATGCCGCGATCGCTCCGCACAGTTTCAACCAGCAGCGTCCGGTTATCGGGCATCCACTGTATCGGTGTACGCTGCCCGCCACCGAAACCACCGCCTCCGGCGCCGAGAGCCTCGTTCACTCGAATGCCTCTCACTTGATGAATGCGGCCGGAATCTGCATCGCCGACATAAAGATCGATCGAGTTTTCCCCAACGTTTGTAAATGCGAAATGCTTGCCGTCGAAGCTCCATTCCGGGCTAGTGATCTCGGCACCGGCCGGGAGCGCGATTCGGATCGGTGTGCCACCATTCAGGCTTTGGAGCACCAGCGACTTGTAAAGAAAGGTGCTATGCGGACCATTGTTTTTGGGATTGATCCGCACCCCGGCAAGCCGTAGCATGGGCTGCGCAAGATCCGAGATTGGTGGATAAAGAATACGCTCGATCAACAGCATTGCTGAGCCGCCCGGATTGACAATTGCCTCCGGCGGCGTCGGTGCATCCAGCACGCGCAGAATTTCCGATGGTGGTTTATGGTAAGGCTCGTCGGCCACCGCCAGGCTGAGCGGGACAAGAAGTAATCCGGTAACGAAGAATCTGCGCATCTCTGACATGATGACCTATTCTGGCGTTCTATGGCATGCCGACGTTACACAATAAGGGCATGGACGTTAAGAAACGCACTGAATCGGACAGCATGGGAAGCATCGAGGTTGCGGCGCAACATTACTGGGGCGCGCAGACCCAGCGTTCGCTTCACCACTTCGACATTGGCGAAGACAGAATGCCGCCCGAACTGATTCGGGCCTTCGGAACTCTCAAGAAAGCCGCGGCGCTGGTAAATCAGGACCTTGGAAAGCTGGACAACGAAAAGACGCGCCTCATCGTCCGTGCCGCGGACGAAGTGATTTCGGGGCAGTTGAACGATCAATTTCCGTTGCGTATCTGGCAGACCGGCAGCGGAACGCAGACCAACATGAATGCGAACGAAGTGATATCGAATCGCGCAATTGAGTTGGCCGGCGGCGAAATGGGCAGCAAAAAACCCATTCATCCAAATGATCACGTCAACATGTCGCAATCATCCAACGACACTTTTCCGACGGCAATGCACATTGCAGCCGCGGAGCGGATGAAAAATAAATTGATACCGGCAGTTCGCGAGCTGCGCGATGTACTTGACACGAAGGCGAAAGCATTTGCGGATATCGTCAAGATCGGTCGGACGCACTTACAGGACGCAACTCCTTTAACCGTCGGGCAGGAGATGTCGGGCTGGGTATCGCTGTTGGACCGCGACATTAAACGTTTGAATGAGGCACTCGACGGGCTTTACGATTTGGCGATCGGCGGCACGGCTGTGGGAACGGGATTGAATGCGCCGCCCGAATTCGGGCAACGCGCCGCCGACAAGATTGCCGAGCTGACCGGCCTGCCGTTCCGGTCGCATCCGAACAAGTTTGCTGCTCTTTCCGCGCACGACGAGCTGGTATTTGCCAGCGGTGCGTTGAAGACCTTGGCTGTCTCGCTGATGAAGATTGCCAATGACATTCGCTGGCTCGCTTCAGGGCCGCGTTGCGGCTTGGGTGAATTGACCATTCCCGAGAACGAGCCGGGATCGTCCATCATGCCCGGCAAAGTAAATCCCACCCAATGCGAGGCAATAACGATGGTAGCCGTGCAGGTGATGGGCAACGATGTAGCAGTCGGGCTGGCGGGTTCACAAGGCAATTTCGAGCTGAACGTCTACAAGCCCGTGTTGATCCACAATTTCCTCCACTCCGTGCGGTTGCTATCGGATGCGTGCCACAGTTTCACCGAACATTGCGCCAGGGGTATTGAGGTGAATCGCAAACAGGTGGAGAGTGACGTACAGAATTCGTTGATGCTCGTCACGGCTTTGAGCCCCGTAGTTGGTTATGACAAGGCGGCGAAAATTGCGCATACTGCACACGTCGACCATTCCACTCTGCGCGAAGCCGCGCTGAAGTTAGGCTTCATTTCTGCCGAAGAGTTCGATAAGTGGGTAAAGCCGGAAAAAATGACTCACCCCGACGGCCAGTAGCTCTAGTTCTTTGCAACGTAGATCGCAACCTGACCATAGCAACGCGCGTCTGTGTCGCGGCGACGAGTAGCGCCAGGCGCAAGGGACTGCTCGGCATTTCCGAGATGAATCCAGAAGAAGGGTTATGGATTTGCCCCTGCGAAGCGATCCATACGTTCGGGAATTGGTCCGAACCGCATTTCCTTTTGCTTTTCGGCTTCGTCTGTTCTGGAGCTGGCCCCCGGGACAATCTCGGCGAGTGGCACTCGCGTGAATGACTGTCTTGCTTTCCATCCCATCTCCACGACAAGCTACTAAGGCAAATGCGATCCTCGCGGTTCCAAAAAATGCAAAATGGAAGCGGGGGGAAACTTGGAAAAGCTAAGTCGTCGATCGTTCATCAAGAGCAGTGCAGTCCTTTCAGCAGCCGTTACCAGTCGAGCCAGATTGTATGCGCAAGGCGCAGCTAAGCTCTCGCAGTTCCGATATTCGGAAGTCGAGCTGCTCGATGGGCCTCTGCTCGTGCAATTTCGCAACAACCATTCGCTGTTTCTGAACCTTGACGAAGACAGTCTCCTGAAGCCGTTTCGCCAGCTCGCGGGGCTGCCCGCGCCGGGCAAAGACATGGGCGGATGGTACTCGCCGTCCAGCAAATTCGATCCTCCCAAGGACATGACCGGGTACATTCCGGGCCATAGCTTCGGACAGTATCTTTCGGGACTTGCGCGCGCTTATGCCGTTACCGGCGATAAGCCGACGCAAGCCAAGGTTCACCGGCTGGTGGAACATTTCGCGCCAACGGTCACCACCAAGTTTTACGAGGGCTATTGCATTCCCGCGTACACATTCGACAAGACCATGTGCGGCCTGATTGACGCTCATGAATTCGCTGCTTGTCCTACCGCTTTCGCAGTTCTTTCAAAAGCCACGGATGCCGTGCTGCCCTGGCTGCCGAAGAAGGCGCTAAACCGGGAAGAGATGCGAGCCCGGCCGCACAAGAACATTGCATACACCTGGGACGAAACTTACACGCTGCCCGAGAATTTCTACCTTGCCTACAAACGCGGCGCCGGGAACCGGTATCACGATTTGGCACGGCGCTTTCTCGAGGATGATACCTACTTCGGTCCCTTGTCAGAAGGCCGCAACGTTCTGCCCGGAGAGCATGCTTACAGCCACGTCAACGCGTTGAGTTCGGCGATGCAGTCTTACCTGACCGACGGCAGCGATACGCATTTTCGAGCAGCGAAAAACGGCTTCAAGTTCGTCCAGCAGCAAAGTTTCGCCACCGGTGGATGGGGACCGGATGAAGCCTTTGTCAAGCCCGGCACAGACGAGCTGGCAAATTCGCTGGTGAAAACGCATGCCAGCTTCGAAACTCCTTGCGGCGCTTACGGTCATTTTAAGATCACGCGATACCTGATGATGTCGACCGGCGACAGCACATACGGCGACAGCATGGAGACGGTGCTTTACAACACCATCCTGGGCGCGCGGCCGATCCGGCCGGATGGAGTCAGCTTCTATTACTCCGACTATTCCATGAACAACGCGGTGAAGAGCGATTACGACCAGAAATGGCCGTGCTGCTCAGGCACATTCCCGCAACTGACTGCCGATTATGGAATCAGCTCCTACTTTCGCAGTCCTGAAGGAGTGTACGTAAATCTCTACGTACCTTCCCGCGTGACGTGGAAGCAGGGGAGCGCGCGCGCCGTTCTTACGCAACAAACGGAATATCCGAACCATGGCGAAATCACAATCCATGTGCAACCCGACCGGCAGGAACACTTTCTCATCGCTCTTCGCATACCCGCCTGGATGGGAAGGCAAAGTATGTTGAAAGTAAACGGGAAAAAAGTCGACGCTCCCTTGCAACCGGGAACGTGGGCTCGGGTTGAGCGCACGTGGAAAGCTGGGGATTACATCGAACTCTCGCTTGATATGCCGCCTCGCCTCGTACCGCTCGATGAACAGCATCGACAGTTAGTGGCACGAATGCGCGGCCCCGTAGCACTGTTTGCTATCGAACCGGGAGAGCAACATCTCTCCGCTCAGCGCCTCATGGCAGCGACCAGAATAAGTGAAGCCGGAAACGACTGGAAGATCAATACCGACAAAGGCTCAGTAACTCTGAAGCCATTTGCCGAGATCAAGACGGAACGATACCGGCTCTATCAACCTGTCGCTTAGACGTGGCTCGCATTGTCCTCAACACGTTCGGGTCCCTGGGCGATCTGCATCCTTATCTCGCAATCGCCATTGAACTCCGCAATCGAGGCCACGACCCGGTAATCGCGACGTGCGAGGTGTACCGACAAAAAGTACTTGCCGAACGCATAGCATTTGCACCTGTGCGTCCCGATGTAGGTCTCAAGATGAACGATGCCAAGTTCATCGAAAAGCTTTGGCATCCTCGGCGCGGCGGTGAGTTTCTGTTGCGGGACTATCTTGTTCCTCATATTGAACAGACCTATGAAGATCTAGTGCGAGCGTGCCAGGGAGCAGATCTGTTATTGACGCATGGCGCTGCTATTGCAGGCCCAACTGCGGCCGAGGCGCTGAAGCTGCCGTGGCTGTCACTGGTCCTGCAGCCGATCCTATTTTTTTCGGCTTACGATCCGCCGGTGATATCAGGATTTGAATGGGCGCGGCACGTCTATCCATTCGGAGCCGGCGTTTTTCAGGCGCTGATGGGAATAGCGCGATTACAGTTGAAAAATTGGGCGGCTCCGATTTACAAACTGAGGCAACGTATTGGCTTGCCTGCATCGCGGCTCAATCCGCTGATCGATGTTTTCTCACCGTCCGGAACGCTTGCTCTATTCTCAAAATCGTTTGCCGAACCGCAACCCGACTGGCCGCCCAACACGCACGTCACCGGATTTGTTTACTACGACCGGCTGGGTGAATTCGCGGGAGCTTCCGAAGATGATCCCGAAGAAGTTGAAATCTTTTTGCGAAGCGGGCCTCCGCCGATCTTGTTTACGCTTGGCTCGTCAGCAGTAATGCATCCCGGCGAGTTCTTTCGCGAAAGCATTGCCGCAGTGCATGAACTAGGCGCACGAGCGGTTTTGCTGGCAGGCAAAGGAAAGGACGACATTCACAATCCCCTGCCCGATTCAATCCTTGTGGGCGGCTATTTGCCCTATTCAAAAATCATGCCGAGAGCAGCAGCCATTGTGCATCAGGGCGGCATTGGAACCACGGCGCAAGCGTTGCGAGCAGGACGACCGATGCTGGTCACGCCCTGGTCGCACGATCAGCCGGATAACGCTGAACGCGTGCGCCGCATAGGCGCGGGCAGGAGAATTCCGCGAAACCGCTATTATGCGCCGCGGGTTGCGAACGAATTGCGAACGCTGCTGACCGATACCGGCTATTTCGAACGCGCCCG
The DNA here is from genome assembly GCA_035652115.1 of Bryobacteraceae bacterium. GTDB lineage: Bacteria > Acidobacteriota > Terriglobia > Bryobacterales > Bryobacteraceae > Bog-105. The sequence continues at coordinate 6,185 of DASREJ010000271.1, read as the reverse complement.
AGACATAGCGTGGCAAATCGCGCAAGAAGACGGCATCGCCAACGCCTGCGATGTGATTGAAGAAAAGGTCGGCTTACCGTTTCTTGCGCACTAATCGATGCGCCTTGCGAACTACAGCGGGAGCTGCGGCAAAGGCCTCGTTTACCAGAGCCATTTGCTGATCGTGGTGGACCTTATGGGCTCCGGCGGCCGGACTTGCGCCGGTTGGCCGGCCCACGTAGCGAAGCTGCCGTTTCATGGGGCCGCCGTTTCCACCGGGATTGATGATGGATTGCATCTGCTCCTCGACGAAGAACCACGCGCCCATGTTCTCTGGCTCTTCTTGCACCCAGAAAATCTCGGCCGCGTCGGAATAACGAAGCAGGATATCCGTTAATTTCTTCAATGGGAAGGGATAGAGCTGTTCGATACGGATGATGGCGACATCATTGCGGCCAAGCTCTTCGCGGCGATTGACCAGATCGTAATAGACCTTGCCGGAACAAAGCAGAATTCTGCGAATCTGTCCGCCGAGATACTGCGAGTCGCCAATGACCTCCTGGAAGGAACCGCTGGTGAGTTCTTCCAGCCGCGATGCCGCTTTGGCGTAGCGCAACAGGAATTTTGGCGTGAAGACGATCAGCGGCTTGCGAATACCGCGTCTATCCGCACCACCGTACATTTGGCGGCGCAGCAGATGGAAGTACTGGGCGGGCGTCGTACAGTTGCAAACTTGAATGTTATTTTCCGCGCAGAGCTGCAGAAAACGCTCGATTCGCGCGCTTGAATGCTCCGGCCCTTGACCTTCCAGGCCATGCGGCAACAGCAGCACCAGACCGCTGGGCTGATTCCACTTCGATTCCGCAGAGACGATGAACTGGTCGATGATGATTTGCGCGCCATTCACAAAGTCGCCGAATTGCGCTTCCCACAGAACCAGCGTTAAGGGATCGGCGACGCTATAGCCGAATTCGAAGCCCATCGCCGCGTACTCGCTTAACAGACTGTCGATGACTTCGAACTTCGCTTGCTTGGGATCTAACTTTGTGAGCGGATCGTAGACGTCGCCGGTTTCGTAATCGCTGAATGTTAAATGACGCTGCGTGAATGTGCCACGCGAAACGTCTTCGCCGGAAAGCCTGACGGGAGTGCCTTCGAGAACAAGGCTTCCGAACGCTAAGGTTTCAGCGAAGCCCCAATCAATGGGAGCGCCCTTTAGAACTTCGTGACGCTCATCCAGAAGATTCTTCAGCTTGGGATGCAGATGAAATTCTTCGGGCAGGCGGGTGCAGGTTTCGATGACTTTAGTGAGCGTGTTGTAGTCGGCCGCTGTGGACGGGATGGGCTGATGGATTTGCTCAAACGGAGCAACGGCGAACTCTTCGATGACAAACTGCTCGCGCCGTTTTTTTGCTTCTTCGTAAGTTTCGTTCAGGCGCGTGCGAGCCTGATTGCGCAAGTTCGTGACGTAATCCTGCGTGACGGCTTTTTCACGCACCAGCTTTTCAGAGTACTGGTTGGCGACAGTCGGCGTATTCTTGATTTTGCGATACATCACCGGCTGCGTGTAGCTGGGGTCGTCGGCTTCATTGTGCCCTTGACGCCGATAGCCGATCACATCGATAACTACGTCGCGTTTGAATTTCTGCCGGTAATCATACGCAAGCTGAGCGACGCGCACGCATGCTTCCGGATCGTCGGCATTCACATGAAAAATCGGCGCCTGAACGGAACGGGCGATATCGGTGCAGTAGATGCTGGTGCGTCCAGCAAGCGGGTTGGTAGTGAAACCGATCTGGTTGTTGGTGACAAGGTGGATGGTGCCGCCGGTTGTGTAGCCTTCGAGTTGAGAAAGCTGCAGCGTTTCCGCTACGACTCCTTGTCCGATGAAAGCGGCATCACCGTGAATGAGTATCGGGATCACGCGTTCACGTTCTTTGTCGCCTAAGCGGTCCTGCTTGGGCCGAACCAGACCTTCAACGACGGGATCGACTGCTTCGAGGTGGCTCGGATTGAAGGCGACGGAGACAAGGACTTCTTTACCCTGACTTGAACGATGAATGCCGCTTGCGCCGAGGTGGTATTTGACGTCGCCAGAGCCCTGCACGCTTTCGGGGTCGGGCTCTCCTTCAAATTCAGAGAACACCTGCGCCATGGACTTGCCAACTATGTTTGCCAGCACGTTCAAACGCCCACGATGGGCCATGCCAATGACAACTTCATGCACGTTGCCTGCTGCAGCGCGCTCCAGCGTTTCGTCGAGCACTGCAATGGTACTTTCGAGACCTTCCAGGCCGAAACGCTTTTGCCCAACGAAGCGGTTTTGCAGAAAATGCTCGAACTCTTCAGCCTGAATCAAACGGCCCAATGTTCTTTGGCGCGTCGCGTCGTCGAGCTTCCACAAGAACATGGTGCCTTCCATGCGATCCTGCAGCCACTGCTTCTGCTCAGGGTCAGGAATGTGCATGTATTCGACGCCGACCGAGTTCGAATACGTGGTACGAAGGCGATCGAGAATCTCGCGCAGCGTCTCATAGGGCTGCATGTAGGAAGCAATTGCACCGCTGGGAGCTTTGACTGCGCCCGCAAGAAACGGACGATCAAAATCCCAGATGCTGAGGCCGTACGAAGCGGGATCGAGTTCAGCGTGGAAGGTGGGATCACTGCCTAGAGGATTCGTGTTTGCCAGCAGGTGTCCGCGAATGCGATAGGACGTGATCAGGTTGATAACGGCCGCCTCTTTGGCGACGTCCGCATTCAGGGCGGCGAAACGGCTGGGCGCAATCTGCTGGTCCGCTTGCCAGCGTACCGGCAGGTACGGAATTTTGAGATCACGAAAAAGGGTCTCGTAGAAGCCGTCTTCACCCAAGAGCAATTGCTGGAGTTTGGCAAGGAATGTGCCCGACTCCGCGCCTTGAATAATGCGGTGATCGTAGGTGCAGGTGATCATCAGCACTTTGCTGAGACCGAGCAAAGTGCGATTTTCCTCGGTGACTGCCGCAAATTCGGCTGGATAATCGATTGCACCCGTGGCAATGATTGCGCCTTGACCGGGCATCAGCCGAGGCACCGAACCCAGCGTGCCAACCGTTCCCGGATTGGTCAACGAAATTGTGGTGCCTTCGAAATCGGCGATCTGCAGCTTAGCATTTCGGGCACGCGCAACGATGTCGTCATATGCCGCGACAAATTGCGTGAAGGTCATGCTGTCAGCATTCTTGACATTCGGCACCATGAGCGAACGGTTGCCATCTTTTCCGGCCACGTCGACGGCTAGGCCGATATTCACTTGGGACCGCACCACGCGGAACGGCTGTCCATCTTTCTGCGCGAAGGCGTGATTCAGCGACGGGTTGGATTTGAGAGCTTTCACAATAGCCCAAGCAATGAGATGAGTGAAGCTGAGCTTGCCGCGCCCTTGCAGCGCGCGGTGCTTGTTAATAAGATTGCGATTCTCTTCAATGACACGAACGGGAATCTGCCGTTGCGAAGTTGCGACCGGGATGGCGAGGCTGGCAGCCATGTTCTCCGCAATGCGCGCGGCAGCGCCACGAAGCGGAATGAGTTGATCACTCGCTCCAACGGCCTTCGATTCGTCTTTTTTAACAGGCTGTGCGGAAGCGCTGCGGACTACTTCGGCGGTGTTGGGAGCCTTAGATTCTTGAGGCGCGGGGGCAGGAGGATTCGGTTCTTTAACAGGCGGCTCAGCCGCGGGGGGCTCCTGAGCAGGCGGAATTTGTTGCGGAGGCTCTTGTGCGGGCGGAGTTTTTTGCGGAGGTTCCTCCCGCGGCGTTTCGGGCCCATAGGGAGTGCCCGCTACGACAGCGGGTTCGGCTACAGCAACCGACGTCTCCTCTTGATCTCCGTTTTGCGCAGCGCCGTTGTAACCGGATTGTTGAAACAGATGTGTCCAGCCTTCATCAACGCTGGTTCGATCGAATTGATATTGCTGATAAAGCTCGTCTTCTAACCAACTGTTAACGCCCAACGTGGGGTCAGTAGCTTGCGGCATGTGGTGATTTTCTTCAGAATGAACCGGTGCGAGTCGAACAAACAAACCATTGCGGCTGGTTTGTTCTTTGAAATGATGTTGTTGTCTTGCTTTCATTGTAACGAAAGAGACAGCGCTCCCAATCATTTCGCGGCGTGGATGTTGTAGCAGGCGCGAGGCGTTAAGGTGGTTGCCAATTGAGCCGATTAGCAATCGGCCCGCAGGTTGCCTTCGGCCAACTGCCCCACGGAGAGATCAGAACAGGCGGTCGCGTTTTTCGCCGATTTTTCCAGAGAGCGGGAAGGCTTGCGCCAGATAGTAGCCAAGTGCGTCGCTTACATGCGTTCGCATGCGGTCCGATTTATCGAGTTCACTTGTAGGCTGGCCGAGATCATCCTGTCGCCAGCAGATACGCTGGAAATCGAGGATCAACTCTTTGCATTTGGGATCGATGAAGAGGCGGCGCTCGCCGTTTGCGTTAAGGAGCCTGCTATTCAGGAGATTGACGCGATCGCGCACGCCGGGATTAGAGGTTGCGGCCTTGATGTGCGCAACTACCTGTCCGACGCGCTGCCCAAAAAAGTCACGAATCAGATGCCAATCTGTTGCGGTGCCACAGGTGCGGCGCTGATGGCCACTTGCGTCACCATAGATTTCGATCTGGAGCGGACCGAAATTGTTGCTGGTGCGCCACCAGCGGATGCGATCCCAGAAACGTTCGCAAGCGAGAAGTGTGTTGGCGTCATCGAGTACGATCTCCTCCAACACCTCCACGACATCAGCATCGCGTTGGGCAATGACTGAGCACATGGGATGAACGTTGAAATCAAGCGACCAGATGATGCGGGCGTTCGGCCGATATTCGCAGCCACGCACATTCTGTTCGCGCGAAAAAGCGTGATAGGCGAGGCCGAGAGCGGTGCTTTCGAAGCTGGCTTCGAACTCCTGACGATAGACGCGCTCATCCAACTCACTAGCCGCGCTGAAAAGTTCCTCTTCGGTGACGTTGCCGCCGTCGAGCGTAGTGAAGTGAAAGGCCGCCCAGTCAGATTGCGACTGCGCGTATTGAAAACGATCGTAAAGATGATCGTGTCCCTGGGGAGTTCCGATGAACAGGGCGCGACCTTTGCGATCAGCGAGGGCGGGCCGGAGCACTTCGGTCCATACCTCGGGTTTGATGGACGCGAACTCGTCGAGGACGACGAAGTCTAGCCCGTTACCGCGCAGCGAATCATAATTATCCGCGCCGCGGAGCGCGATGACGCTGTCGTCGGGAACGCGGATGCTGAGGTCGGTTTCATTTATCGAAACAGCCGGGTGTCCGCCCAAAATGCTTTTCAGACGTTCCCAGGCGATGCGCTTGGCTTGGCGATAGCTGGGCGCGACGTACCAAGCCGTGCGAGACGATCCGGACCAAGCAGCGCGAATGAGTTCAGCCAGAGCAAGATGCGTTTTGCCGAAACGCCGCCCGGCCACAAGGACTCGGAAGCGTTCCTGGCGTCCGAAGACCTTGACCTGCGCGGGGCGCAAGCCGATGAACACCGCTTGATTGCGTTCGGTGGTCATACTTTTTGCATTTTGAAGATGATAGGGGCATAGCAACGCGAGCCGGAATTACCGGGAGCGCCGGTGTCTCGCCAGCCGCAGTTCGCTTTGACCCAGAAGATGAGGGCAGATATGTTGTCGCCGGATAGGGCGATGGCCTTCAACTTGTCTAGAGCGCTCTGTTTGCCCTCCGCCGCACCCTGCTGCAGCTCATTCCTAAACAGCCTTTGCAGCTTTTTGAGCGGCAGCCGCATTTGAGCCGCAATGTCATCCACGGCCGCGCCGGTGCTTGCCAGTTCGCGCACGCGTTCGCGGTCTTCGTCCGATGGCACAAATTTCAGTTTTGGCATGTTATTTACCAACTCAATGTAAATAGCAGGCCGACTTACTCAGGCCGATAGCGACGAGTAAGTACTTGAAAGCAAGTTAGTAAGTATTGTGGGAAAGATCTGTGACTGCGGCGCCGTGGGCTCAGAGGAAGAGCGCTTCCTCACGCTAAGCCGCTAACGCTCCTTGGCTCCGTTTGGGTGTTTATGTGGCGCATGTGGCGGCACACGTCGAGCACAGGCGTGCCCAACAAGATAGGATTTGGCGCGATTTACGCGGCGATTTTGACGTCTTCGGGGTTTTCGAGAGGCTCGATTTGGCCCGGTGCTGCCGTTTTGACCTG
>DASREJ010000270.1:0-44817 GCA_035652115.1 Bryobacteraceae bacterium | reverse complement strand
CAGACGTGATAGGCGGAGGCGCGACCGCCGCCGGAATGGGTCACTTGGCCGTAATGGACGACTCCGATGCGCAGTTTGCCTTGACCAGCTACTCCCAGAAGTTATGGCGCGAGATGTCGGAGGAACTTCCAGCCGATGCGGAATACCTCGGTTGCGGGTCGCTGTGGGTTGCCGCCGACGAAGAAGAATTTCGGGAAGTCGATCGTAAGTTTCGCTTCTATTCCGAGCGTGGAATGCCGGTTGAAGTTCTGGATGCCCGGCAATTGCGAGAAGCGGAACCCAATCTCCGGCCTGATTTGGTGGGCGGCCTGCTCATGCGGGCGGACAGCGTATGTTATCCGCCGTGCGCCGCTCGCTATTTTCTAAAGTCGCCCCGAATTGAAGTGTTTCTTCGGAAGCCGGTTTCGCATGTTTCCGAATCCGGCATTCGCACGCACGATGGCGATGAGATATCGGCCGGGACAACCATTCTTGCTACGGGCTCTGCTATTGGGGAACTGATTCCCGAAGCGGAAGTGCGGCCGCGCAAAGGTCATTTGTTGATCACAGACCGGTACGCAGGATTTATTCGGCATCAACTGATCGAATTGGGCTACTTGAAGAGCGCACACTCGACTACGTCCGATTCAGTTGCCTTTAACGCACAGCCGCGCATGACGGGGCAAATTCTGCTGGGCTCTTCAAGACAGTATGGAGCGGAAGACCCGCAAATTGACGCTGAGATTCTGGGTAGAATGTTGCGGCGAGCCATTGAATATATGCCGGCGCTAAAGCGGATGTCGGCCATTCGCACCTGGACCGGCTTTCGGGCCGCGACTCCGGATAAGCTTCCACTTATCGGACCTTGCCCTGGCTTTCAAAACGTGTATCTTGCGACCGGACACGAAGGACTGGGCATTTCGACGTCGCTCGCCACGGGCCGCTTGGTTGCGGATCTGATTTTCGGAAGGACTTCGGCAATTGCTAGCGAACCATATAGTCCCGCTCGGCACTTCGTCGCGCATGGCTAACTAGCCGCTGACTTTGAACAAACGGAAGAACAGGAGATATTCACAGCATCATGAAGAAAATGGAATGGCAGGGCGTAATTCCAGCGATTACCACGCCCTTCAATCGCGACTTATCGATTGATTTCGGCTTTCTCGAACAACATTGCAAGTGGCTGGTAGAAAACGGCTGCAAAGGCGTCGTGGCGCTTGGCTCATTGGGCGAAGGTGCCACGCTCACAAGACAGGAAAAGAACCAGGTATTGGAAGCCTGTGTCAAATCGGTCGGAGACCGCGCTTATGTCGTCGCTGGAATCTCGTCATTAAGTACTGCGGAAGCGTCATCCATTGCGCAATCGGCTGAGTCGGTTGGTTGCCATGCGGTGATGGTTCTGCCGCCTTACGTATATATCGGCGATTGGCGGGAGATGAAAGCGCACGTGAGCACGGTGCTTAAGGCAACATCGCTTTCCGCGATGCTCTATAACAATCCCATCGCATACACCACGGATTTTTTGCCGGCACATGTACACGAACTCCTGAATGAGCATCCGAACCTGCATGCCATCAAAGAATCGAGCGCGGATGTGCGGCGCATTATGGCGTTACGCGCGATTGCCGGCGAGCGGCTGCGCATTTTTGTAGGCGTGGACGACGTGGTTGTCGAATCTGTTTATGCCGGCGCGGTCGGTTGGATTGCAGGATTGGTGAATGCCTTCCCCAAGGAATCCGTCAAACTGTTCGATCTGGCTTCGCAAGGCAAGCACAAAGAGGCGTTCGAACTGTATCGGTGGTTTCTGCCGCTCCTGCGCCTGGACACCGTGCCCAAATTTGTGCAATTGATCAAATACGTTCAGGAAGCCGTAGGCATGGGTAACCAGCGCGTGCGTCCACCTCGGCTTGTTTTAGCGGGAGAGGAACTGGAGCACACCAAGCGGCTCGTTGAAGAAAGCCTGGCAACCCGTCCCAGCTAATCAGAGTTGTGCTTATGCGAGACAGAGTTTTGCATTGCGCACTTCTTTTTGGTGCTGCCGCTTTCTTAGCGGCGCAGCCGGTGATCACGGACGTATTCCCCGCATACGAATATGCCGGCAGGCGAGCGCGCGTCATGGAGAAGATCGGTGATGCCGTGGCGATTATGCAAGGCACCACCGAGCGCCCCGGCGAGCAAGCGCTCCGCCAAAGCAATCAGTTCTTCTATCTCACCGGAGTGGTTGAGCCGCGGGCGCTGCTCATTATCGACGGCCGCTCCAGGAAATCCACGCTGTTTCTCAATCCGCGCAATGAACGCCGGGAAACCATGATGTTTGGTCCCGGACTTTACCCAGGGGAAGCGGCGGTGCGCCAAACCGGGATGGACGCGGTTCTTCCGTGCGACGAGTTTAAAGCCGCGTTGAATGAGATCGCTCAGCAGCACCGCGCTATCTACGTTCCCTTTCGACCGGAAGTTTTAGGCGAGGCTTCGTCCAGCGATCCTGCCGCCCTTGCAAGAGCGACGAAAAACGATCCGTGGGATGGCCGATCTTCACGCGAGGAAGCATTCATTGAGCATCTGAAAACAGCCTCACCGCAATCGGAGATCAAAGACTTGGACCCGATTCTCGATTTCTTGCGAGGCACGAAAGATGCGCTCGAAATTGCCATCATCCGCGAAGCGACGCGAATCGCGGGGCTCGGCATCATGGAAGCTATGCGAGATGCCCGGCCGGGCATGTTCGAATATCAGCTTCAGGCTGATGCCGAGTATGTATTCAAGAGAAACGGCTCATACGGGCCTGCCTATTTTGCGCTGATCGCGACCGGCGAGAACACGTTCTATTCGCACTATCACAAAGACACGACGCAGTTGAAAAGCGGAGAGTACGTGCAATTCGACTACGCTCCCGATTTCAAGAACTATGCGTCCGACGTGACGCGTGTCTTTCCCGTAGACAAGAAATTCACTCCGTGGCAACGCGAATATTACACCATCTATCTGCGTCTGTATCAGGCCTTGATGACTTCCATTAAAGTGCATGCCAAGCCCAGCGACATTATTCGCGATGCGGTGCCGAAGATGGACACAATCATGGCGTCCTACAAGTTCACCGATCCGCAGATAAAGGCTGCAGCCACAAAATTTGTAGAGCGCTACCGCAACAGCAAGGCTAATAGTTTAGGTCACACGGTTGGCATGGAGGTTCATGATGTGCGCAACCCAACTCCAACCCTGGAGCCTGGCGATATTTTCACCATTGAACCTGAAATGCAAATCCCCGAACGGCACCTAGGCATGCGCCTGGAAGATATGATCCTGATTACCGGCAACGGTTATGAGAACCTCTCGGCATTCGTTCCCATTGAAATAGCCGACATCGAAAAGCTCAGAACACAACACGGGCTCAGCGATGCAGCTTTAAAGGTGAAGTGAGCTAACCATGCGGCTTGTTCTTATCGCTGCCACTGCAGCTTGCCTCGTGGTTGCGGCTCCCGCACAGCAGCAACGCCATCCCGATCCGCCGGACACGCCGGAATCCCATGAAGTCGCTCGTGGTGGAGAAGCTGTTGAGCAGACGGCTCAGGGCTCGCGGCCGGCGGCGCCTTTGATCGATAGCTTCGACGGATTAGGCTTCGGCTTTACCGGGCCGCAGGGCACGGCGACGACGCGCAATCCGTCCGATAACTCCCTCGCAGTTGGACCAGACCACATTGTTCAAATCGTCAATTCCCGGATGGCGGTATTTACGAAAAAGGGCGCGCGCTTTGACACGACCGGAAAAATTCTTTACGGTCCTGTCGTCACCAACCACATATTTGCTGGGTTCGGCGGCCAGTGCGAACACCAAACCAGCGGCGACGCGGTAGTTCGATACGATCAGCTCGCCAAACGCTGGCTCTACGTTCTGCCTATCTTCAGGCGACCTCCGGGAGAACCCGAAGGGCCGTACTCGATGTGTTACGCGATTAGTACAGGTCCCGATCCGCTAGGTCCGTACTATCGCTATGAGTTCAAACGAAAGCTGTTCCCCGACTATCCACGCCCCGCGATTTGGCCCGATGGATATTACATCCCAACCAGCACCGGCGATACCGTCATTCAAAAACATGTTTGTGTTGCGGATCGGAAAAAGATGTTGAAAGGCTTGCCCGCAATGGAACAATGCGTCATCGTCGACGGCGTTAATTTTCTCAACAATACCGATCTCGACGGTACGAAGTTGCCTCCATCGCATGCGCCGAATATTGTGATGGCAGCGGGCGGAACGCAACTGAAAAAGCAGTTTGAAGACGATGGCATTTACTTTTACAAATTCCATGTAGATTGGAAGCATCCATCCCGCACCAAGCTAAGCCAAGTCGCCAAAATCCAGGTTGCGCCATATCACTATCTCTGTAACGGACAACTCTCGAGTTGTGTGCCTCAGCCTGATACAACCCGGCGTCTGGATGCCCAAGGCGACAAATTAATGCAACGGCTCGTCTATCGAAATTTTGGTGACCACCAGTCCATCGTCGCTTTGCACTCGATCAACACCAAATCCGGCGGCGGCGGCATTCGCTGGTATGAGTTTCGTTTAGATAAGAAGGGAAATCCCTATCTCTACCAACAGAGCACATACGCGCCGGACGGCTTCTTTCGTTGGATGGGCAGCATGGCGATGGACCGCAAAGGCGATATCGGGATCGGCTACTCCTTTGGCGGCACTCCCAATTATCCTGGTCAGCGCTTCGCCGCGCGATTAGCAAACGATCCGCTGGGAAAGCTCACTTTTCATGAGACTGTGCTGGCAGAAGGCGGCGCATCGCAAACAAACACTTTGCGTTGGGAAGATTACGCCACGACCGCCATGGATCCGAGCGATGACTGCACGTTTTGGTATGTGGGCGACTATCTCAAACCGGGCGCCGCGAGCTATACAAGCCGGATCGGATCGTTTCGGCTGCCCGGATGTGTTGCCCAGAAAGGATTTTGAATCACTTACGATACTTGCCAGTAAACTGAATACCGCTTGCCGAAGAGGCTGTTCAACGGCACCAGAGAGACATCGGTTGCTTGGCCCGTAGTTCGAAATGAAAGTGCTGTGTCAGCGGGTTTGATCCACGACGCCGGTTCGGCGCTCTTGGCGCTGAACGTCGGAACATCGATAGGCAACCGCCGCATCGGCGGCGCGTTCGGGCCTTCGAGTAATTGCGGCGTTAGCCCGTTATCGCCCAAGTCCCCCGCAAGTACAAGGGGTCCATACAGGAACGCCTGCATGTGCTGGTCGTCCGGCATTTTTTCCACGCGAAGGGTCATGGGCAGGCTCATTTCGATGCGGTCTCCCGATTTCCACACGCGAGAGATCGTCAAATAACTGCCCGGTTCCGCGGAGGCATCCAACGGCTTGCCGTTCAGTTTCACTGATGCGCTCGACGTCAGCCAGCTCGGAACGCGCAAACGAATGGCAAGCTGAGTGGGCCTATTTACCGTAACGTGCAGGGTCGTGCTTGGCTGTTCGGGGAACGTTGTTTCCTGTCGCAGGCGAAAGCCTTTTTCCGTCCAGTTCAGTTCGGACGGCATGAACAAGTTCACGTAGACGCCGCGATCATCGTGCCAGTAGATACTGTCGTTCAGTTTGGAATACTCTTCGACCCCCGTGCCGGTGCAGCACCAGAATGAGTTGTCTTCGGTATTGAATGTTTTCCATGCGCCGGGAGTCAAGGACAAGTAATATTGCGTGTGCCCGCTTTCCGGATGAATGGTTCCAATCCGGTGATTCATGAGCAAGCGCTCGTAATAGTCGAAGAGCTTTGGATCTGCCGTCCAGCTATAAAGGTGCCTCGCGACTTTGAGCATGTTATAAGCGCAGCAGCACTCGGCGGTAGCAACGTTTTGTTTCAGCTCGGCTGCCAGTAGGCGTGGTTGCGCTTCCCAACCTTCGCCATTGCTGGTGCCGCCTGTCACATAAGTGCGGCCCGTCGAAACGGTGTAGAAGAAGAAGCTGGCGACATCGTGAAAACGCATGTCGCCGGAGATCTCATAACGGCGCGCAGCGCCGATGATCTGCGGAATGTGCGTGTTGACGTGCAGGCCGCGCAATTCGTCGCGTTGCATTGCAAGCGGATTGAATACGCGCTTTTTCGTGAAGCGATCCCCTGCCCTAGCCCATCGATCGTCATTCGTGATGGCGGTGAGATTGTAGAGGGACTCGGCCATGCCGCCGAACTCGGTTTCGAGAATCTGCTGCATGTGCTCTTCGGATTTTGAAGCGGTCCAGTTATCGGCCCATTCGGCCATACCTTGCACTACTTCAAGCGCCTGCTTGTTGCCGGCGAATTGATATTGATCGATCATGCCGGCCATGATTTTGTGAATTGTGTAGAAAGGCGCCCAGACGGGTTTGCGAGCGTCAAGCCTGTCAAACCATTCGGTAGGAAACGCGCTGAGATAGCCGCCGCTTAGCTTCTGCTGACATTTAGCGAGGTCGGCGACCATTTGATCGCCCTTCGCTTTTACATCTTTGTCGCCGGTGGAAGCATACATCAGGGCTGACGCCGACAGGTAGTGCCCTGTGAAATGACCGCGCAGTTCTCCGGCGCGGCCCGGCACATCTGTTTCCCAACCGCCCAGCGGCTTGGCAGACGATGGTATTCCGGCATTAACTTGAAAGTTACGGACAAGCCGGTCTTCGCCCAGGCGATCCATATAGCCCAGGTCCCATTGCTCGGCTTGTTTATAGGCGCCGCCCAACACACGCACCTGCGTCATCGGAAACGGCTGTACCTTGAGCGCTACGTCAGAACGGGTAAACGTGATGGTCGGGTCAAACGGAGGCATCTCCGGAAGAGTGCCGCGCCGTGGAAGACTCGTGTTGGGATTGGGCGCACCGGCAGGAGGTTTGTTTTGCGGAGGTGGAGGAGCCTTTTGTCCAGCAGGCTCGTGCTGTGCTTCCTGCGCAAATAGCGACGGGGCTAAGGCGCCCGCACTACTCAACAGCGCCGCAAACCGGCGGCGATCCATTCGCTTAAAACCTTTAGCCATTTGACTCTTCTCCTATTCGCGTTCGCCGGACTTCCGCAGCGACACCACGCGCAACGAACAAGGAACGTTCTTCAACACGAGATTATCAAGAAAGCGCTTACAACACGCCTGCCACATGCTTTCGCGATGCTCTATGACTGGCAATCCTACCGTTTTCTTCATTGTATACAATTTCGTGTACACTTATTGACAACTCAGGCAGGCGGATCTATACTCCGTCTAAGTTTCGGGAGGTTATGTCCAGATGTATTTTTCAAAAATAGGCCGCTGCGCCGTTTTCCTGCAACTCGCGATTGGGTCTGTCGCGCTGGCGCAGGTGAGCACCAGCACGACCGGCCGCATACGTGGAATTGTCACCGACCCTAGCGGAGCCGCGGTCCCGGGTGCAACGCTGGTTGCGAAAGATACATCTACCAGTGCGGAAATCACCGTCACTTCGGAAAAGGATGGCAACTACACCTTTCTTTCTCTGCAGCCTGGAACATACCAGCTCACCGTCACGATGTCTGGCTTTCAGACGGCGGTTTACAACGGCATCGTAGTAGACGCGTCACGAATTACCGATCAGCCGGTAACTCTGACGCTCGGGTCAGTTTCGAATAAAGTCGAGGTCTCGGGTGTTGCGCCTGTGCTCGAAACTTCTTCGAGCCAGATCTCGACCACAGTGGAGAACAAGGATATTCAAGATCTACCGCTGTCGGGCCGAGACACTTTGCCGTTTGCCACTCTGATGGCGGGAAACCAAAATATCGGAACGGATTCGAGCGCTGGAAGATATGGAACATTTAATGGCCTTCCCAACGCATCGATGAATATCTCGCTGGATGGGATGAACAATAATTCCCAGCGTTTTAAAAGCGGCGGTACCAGCTTTTTCGAATTTGCTCCTGCCCGCCTTGATGCCATTCAGGAAGTCACAGTTACATCTACTGGATCCGGCGCCGATGCTTCCGGCGATGGCGCGATGCAGATCCAGCTCGTCACCAAACGCGGCACGGAAGATTACCACTTTAAAGTCTTCGAGCAGTTTCGAAACACCGACCTAAACGCTAACTCATTTTTCAACAACGAGAAAGGGTTGGCTCGAACGAAGGTGCGGCAGAACGATTTCGGCGGCAACATCGGCGGTCCCCTGCCGATCCCCTTCGTTCCCTATTTCAAACACAGGCTTTTCTTCTTCATCAATTTTGAAGCGACTCCGCTGCCGACAAGCCTGGTTGACACGGCGACCACGTTAACGCCCGCAGCCCAAACAGGGCTGTTTTCCTATGTGGGGTCTGATGGCGCCACCCATTCCCTCAACGTTCTTCAGCTAGCTACGTCCAAAGGTTTTCCGGGCGGAATTGATCCAGTTGCCGCCGGCATTCTCAACACGACGAACGGAACGCTTAAGGGCGGTGTCGTAACACCGAGCACCACAGACCTGATCCACCAGACTCTAACTTGGAATCAGCCGTACACCAACAACACCTACTATCCAACGGCTCGCCTCGATTATCAGATCGCGCCCAAGGTTGCCTGGCACGGCGTATGGAATTTGCGCTACAACAACATTACCGGCTACCCGCAGTATCCCGGCCTTTCTGTTCCCGGCAACGCGTATAAGATCACGACCTATGTGGCCAGCAACACAGTAGATTGGACCATCGCGCCCACCATATTGAATTCGGCCACGTTTGGAATACAGAGCAATGGTGAATACTTCTACCAGGGGACTAACTACAACCAATGGTCGGCGTACGGCAATCGCAACATTGTTTTTCAACCTTCAACTTTCACGCCCGCAATCACGTCTGTCGTTCCTGCACAAACACCATTCGTTCGCAACAATCCGGTCTATCAATTTCGGGATAATTTAAGTTGGCTTAAGGGCAAGCATTCCCTGAGCTTTGGCGCGAGCTGGTTACATTCGAGCTTCTGGGAAAGCTCTTACGGCGCGCCGGGAGGCGGCGGCATTCCGAACTACACTCTGGGCGTGAGCTCGAGCGATCCGGCCGCGAATTTCTTCACGACCGCCAATTTTCCATCTATTCGCAGCGCTGACGTAGCTAATGCGGAACAACTCTACGCCATACTGACCGGCAGAATTAGCAGCATATCGAGCGGCTACGGTATTGACGAAAACACAAAACAATACGCTCCTTTTTCTCCGGTCACCCAACGCTTCGCGTACAGCACCAGCGGCCTCTATGTTCAGGATTCGTATCACGTGACTACGAGCCTTACGGTGAACTACGGTCTGCGTTGGGAATTTACAACGCCGATTCGAAACACCAACAACATCGATCTAATTGCTACGTACCAGAATCTGTTCGGGCCTTCTTACTACGCGTTGCAACCCGGCATTCTTTCCCCGAACCAGAACCCGGTTCTGACACAACAATCGGCTGCCTATAGTAGCGACTATAAGCAACCTTCTCCTAATTTTGGTTTTGCCTGGAACCCGCATTATAAAAGCGGCTGGTTAGGCGCGCTCTTGGGTCACGGAACTGTTATTCGGGGCAGTTACTCGATTAACTTTTATCAGGAGGGTATGAACGCCATCTCTAACGTTATGTCGTCAAATGGCGGATCTACACAATCGCAGGTGCTGAACCCAGGACAAGCCGGCTTCACACCGGGTGGTTTAACATTGTCTTCTCCCACTCCGGCATTGATCACCAATCCGTCTGCTTTCGCAACAACGCTTCCTGAATCCGATTTCACATTTGCGAACGGGGTATATGGAATCAACCCGAATTTGCGGCAGCCTTATGTGCAGAACTGGACGTTCGGGATTCAGAGACAAGTCGCCCCAAATACCGTGTTCGAAGCCCGCTACGTTGGCAACAAAGCGACCAGAATTTGGCACTACTATAACGTTCAGGAAACCGACATTTTCCATAACGGATTTCTCCAGGAATTTGAAAACGCCCAAACCAACCTAGCTATCAATCAGGCTGCCGGCGTCAACAGTTTCGGTAATCGCGGAGTTGCGGGCCAAACCGCACTTCCAATCATGTCGACCGCATTTGGGAGCGCGACTTCCTCGACTTTCACCAATGGTACTTTCATCACTGATTTGCAGACAGGGCAGGCAGGCGCATTCGCGCAAAGTCTTGCGACTACTACCAGCTATTACTGCAATCTGGTCGGCAATAAATTCGCGCCTTGCGCCAACATTGCACACGCGGTTTCAGGGCCGTATCCAATCAATTTCTTCCAGCCGAATCCGTACGGCACAAACGCGTTTTACCAAGACGACAATGGATATTCCAACTACAACGCATTACAACTTGAAGTGCGCAAAGCGTATAGCAAAGGATTTAGCTTTTCCGCTAACTACACCTACAGTCACACTCTCGGCAATATGTATAACTCCATGAGCCAAACGGCGCAATCGAACGTGAGAACGCTCGCAAACGACCGCTTGGACTACGGACCGACACCATTTGATATTCGCCACGTTTTCCAGGCGTATTGGAACTACTCACTGCCGATCGGCAAAGGACGCCTGGTAAACGTCTCAAATCGTTTCTTAGACGCATTGGTCGGGGGTTGGACGATTTCCGGCATCCATCGCATCACATCCGGAAGCGTATTTCCGCTAACCAGCAACTATCTTCCAGTGAATGGCTTTACTTATAATTCGCTCGGAAATGGCGGTGTCGTTCTGAACGGAATTACGACAAGCCAGTTGCAAGGCATGTTCAACAATTTCTACGGGAATGCGAACAAAACGGTCAATTTCGTTGACCCTAATTTGATAGGGCCCGACGGGCGGGCCAATCCCGCTATCCTGGCGCCGGCGACGACGCCAGGACAATTCGGCTCGTTCGTCTACCTATACGGCCCACACGTCTTCAGTAATGACTTCTCGATGTCGAAAGAAGTGCCTCTTACAGAGAAGTTACATTTTGGTTTCCAGGTAGAAGCTCTAAATGCATTCAATCACCCGATATTCAGCCCTGTACCGACAGCAGGTAATTCGATCAGTATCACTTCGACCACCTTTGGACAAACGAGCTCATCATTAATAGGTCCTCGACAACTTCAGCTTCGTGCGTTCTTGCAATGGTAAAAACTCCGGAGTAAAGCTAACGTTGCACAGATTTCGATTTCCAAGGCGCCTTCCATTTATCGCGGCCGCACTTCTTATTTGCGCATCCCTACATGCGCAGGGCCCCCAGGAGCAGGGTCACTCTATAGGAACCGTTACGACACAGGGAAACCTGGTCGTATTGGAACTGAATGAGAACGCGCTTGGAAAGGCGAATCTCTTCGACCTTGACCATCGCACCCTGCAATTTACCTTGGCGGGAAGCGGCTATAAAGTCCGCACGTTGCCATTAAAGTGGGATGCCGAGTTCGGCGAAGAGTTGAAAGGCCATCAGGTCACACTGCAACATTTTGCCTTTCCTTTTTCAGGAAAAAAATGGAATTCCTTTTCTGTTGGGACCACCGGCGCTATCACGTTCGGTGAATCGCATGAGGGCCCGATGCTCGCTGCCACGGGCTTCCCAATAGCACGCTTCGATCAACTGCACAACGCCGCTTCGGCCATTACGAACACAGTTCCGGGTATTTGCGTCTTTCTCAAACCGAGGATGTCCGGCGCACACTATGTAAAAGAGTTGGCGGACAGTGTTGTGGTCACATGGAACCTTACCGAGCCGTGGGGCAACATACAGGACTTCACATGGCAACCGACCGTCAGCCGCTTTCAAGTCGTGCTCGCGAAAGACGGCTCCATTACGATGTCCTACGATCAAGTCGCCGCGCATGATGCCATCGTAGGCGTCTACCCGATGATCGACACGGGCGCGGAGAAGCCACTGGCTACGTTCGCAGCCGAAGCAAAAGCGGCCGCAGCTCCGAATCTTGATATCGAAAAGTTGAAGATAGCGGCAGTTGATGGCACATTCCTTAAGGTCACGTTCGAAACCAAAGGGCCAGTATTGCCCGAAAACGATCCGAGCTTGCCAGGCGTAACTTATCGCGTTTACTTCGATTCAGAGGAATCGGACAATACAACGGCGCCCAACGATGAGAACCGCGTTGTTTGGACGATTCGGGGAATCGGACGGCAAGCGCGGAACGGCGCTCCCGGCAACACGCGGTATGTAGCCTTTGGACCTGGCGTCGGCCACGAAGTAAAGACTCAGGGCAATGCCATTTCTATCCAAGGCCTACTTCCTACCCGCTTCAAAGACGCGCATCGCATCTTCGTATCGGCCGATAGCACCGCTCCCCACTCCGATACGGCGGCTGCAGTTGTTAGTGCACATGCCGTTGTTCTTTCCGGATTACGGAGTGCTGAAGTGGACTTCTCCTCGATAAAGCCGAATGACGGTCCATTCAAAATTGCCTATGAAGCTTTCCACTATCTAGCGTTGCCTAATGCTCGAGATTTAAGCTGCACAGTCATTAATGCATTGGGCGATAAGTTCGACTTTCTGGCTTATTACTCCGATTTTCGTATCGACAATCAAGAAGCCGGCACACCCAGTAACGGCCCAATGGGCGGGCATGTGACGGGTATCGGGCAGACAGAGCATGGGCTTGAAAGTTACTGCAGTGCCGGTCGGTTTCAATGGGGATTTATACAACCGGTTTACGTCGGCGCCAATCAGATGCAAGATCGGCCGCCTGCCGGCGTAAAGACCGGCAACAGCCACGATATCGATTTTTATGAACAGCAATTGGGAGAACAGTCCGCGGATGGCAAGATGAGCGCTTACAATTTGGCGATGTCTCAAATTGGTCATGAGATGGGCCACCGCTGGTCGGCGTTTGTCTCCGCAAAAGTGAACGGCGAGATTATTCAGCTTGGCCCCACGCACTGGGCGAGAGGTTTGCAGGCGCCGGTTGCATTTCCATATCGGAGACCGGTTGAGGCTTCCGCTATGGGAGGCGGCGTTTGGCAAGACAATTTCGATGGCACTTTTACTCAACTCGATGATGACTACTATGTGCCGGCGACCGGTTATTCCTACCTCGACCTTTATTTGATGGGACTTATTACGCCGGCGGAAGTGCCGGATTTCTTCCTGCTCCGAAACCTTGTTCCCGCGGGACGAGATTCATTGGGACACCCAATCTTCAAAGCGGATCGAGTCAAAGTGACCATAGACGATGTGATTGCCGTGGAAGGACCGCGCACGCCCGCGGTCGCCCAGTCGCAGAGAAACTTCAACACGGGAATGGTCGTGGTGGTGGAACATGGCGCCAAACCTTCCAACGAATTGCTGGAGCGGACAGAAGCAATCGGCAAAGCCTGGATCGATTACTTTGCCACCGTTACCGGCCATCGCGCCACAATGACGACAAATCCTCATTAGTGCGGTCGTGAAACGTAAAGAAAACATCGGGAGATAACATGCGTGTCAGGTTCATAGGATCATGGCGGTATTTCGCCGCGCTCGGAATTTGCGTCTTGTCTGCCGTTCCGGCGCTTTGGGCGCAAGGAACATTGGCTGATTACGAGCGCGCGCAAGGGCTACAGGCAAAAGCTCGCGGGCTTGTCGTGAATATGCCGGGCGCGATGACTTGGATCAACGAGTCTGATCACTTCTGGTATCCACGAACCGTCAAAGGCGGCACTGAATTCGTTCTGGTTGATGCCGACGCCAGGACAAAGAAACTGGCGTTCGATCACGATAAACTCGCAGCAGCGATTTCAAGTGTGACCGGTCATACATACACCGGCCTCGCCTTACCCTTCGCACCGTCGCAGGGAGGCCGCCCGACTCGTCCCACGCCAGGCACTACCGCACCGTTGACGTTTGTCGACGGCGAAAAGGCCATTCAATTCGGCGTGAACAGCTCCTTATATAAATGCTCGCTGAGCGACTACACGTGCACAAAACTCGGCGCGATCCCTCAGCCCGGACAAGGACGCGAGGCATCGCAGGATGATACAGTCCCCAGCCCAGAAGGACCCGGCGGCGACCCAGTAGATGGACTCGAATATCAACCTCCTGCTTCACAAGATGGCGACGAAGGCCGGTGGGGCCGTGGACAGCACGCGTGCGCTCCACAACCGCATAGGCAAGAGCAAAACCACCCCGCGCGTCCGGCGCGGCTGAGTGTTGGGTCGCTGTTTTTGGGCCAGCTTCCGACCGAACCGCGCGAAGTTTGTGCCTCTTTTGACGGCAAATGGGAAGCGTTCATCCAGAACTTCAATGTGTTTATTAAACCGGTGGGTGATCATCCCGGCTCCCCGCTAAGCTTTGACGGTTCCGAAGGCAACTATTACACGCTTCGAACCATTGCCTGGTCGCCGGATTCTACAAAGCTGGTGGCCTATCACACGCGCCCTGGTTACGATCGCGAGGTGATGTACATCGAATCGTCGCCAGCCGATCAGATTCAACCGAAGCACACGACCATTCATTACGTGAAGCCGGGCGATACTTTGGATATTGCTCATCCTGCGCTATTCGATTTGAAAACCAAGAAAGAAATTGAAATCGATAATACGCTATTTCCTAATCCCTATTCACTCAGTCCGCCGGTCTGGTGGAAAGATAGCCGCGCTTTTACCTTCGAATACAATCAGCGAGGCCATCAAGCCTATACGGTAATTGAAGTCGATGCGCAAACCGGTAAGGCGCGCCCGCTTATTGAGGAGACTTCAAAGACATTTATCTACTACAACAATCTGGGATCTGGACTTTCGGCAGGTAGGAAATATCGTCATGATGTCAACGATGGCAAAGAGATTATCTGGGCTTCCGAACGCGATGGCTGGGAACATCTTTATCTATACGATGGCGTTACAGGTAAGGTAAAAAACCAAATCACGAAGGGTAACTGGTTGGTGCGCAACGTCGACTGGGTGGATGACGAGAAACGCCAGATCTGGTTTGATGCGGGCGGCACCATTCCCGGTCAAGATCCTTATTTCACGCAGGCCTATCGTATTAACTTCGACGGCTCCGGATTAACGAAGTTGACGGATGCCGACGGCACTCACTCGATCACGTTTTCGCACGACCATAAATACTATGTCGATACTTGGCAGCGCGTCGATCTGCCCCCCGTGGCACAGTTGCGCACAAGCGCTGATCAGAAGGTTGTCATGGATCTCGATAAGGGCGATGATTCCGCGTTGCGGGCGGCGGGTTTCAAATATCCGGAAGTATTCGTCGCGAAGGGCCGTGATGGAGTTACGGATATTTGGGGCATCATTATTCGCCCGATGAATTTCGATCCGTCCAAAAAGTATCCGGTGATTGAAAATATCTACGCCGGGCCGCAAGGATCCTTTGTTCCGAAGACGTTTTCCGCCGTATCTGCCGATCAGTCGCTCGCTGAACTCGGATTTATCGTTGTCCACATTGACGGAATGGGCACAAGCAATCGTTCCAAAGCGTTCCATGACGTTGCGTTCAAGAACCTGGCCGATGCCGGATTCCCCGACCGTATTCTTTGGCACAAAGCGGTTGCGGCGAAGTATCCGTATTACGACATCTCACGCGTCGGCATCTTTGGAACTTCAGCCGGTGGACAGAGCTCCTTGGGCGGTGTCTTGTTCCATCCCGAGTTCTACAAAGTTGTGGTCACCAATAGCGGCTGTCACGACAATCGGATGGACAAGCTCTGGTGGAATGAGCAGTGGATGGGCTGGCCAGTGGGACCTCAATATGCCGCATCTTCTAACGTAGACAACGCTTATCGCTTGCAGGGCAAAGCTCTCATCATCGTCGGCGAAATGGACAGTAACGTCGACCCGGCATCATCGCTACAAGTAGTCAACGCGCTGGTAAAAGCGCACAAGCATTTCGACATGCTATATATTCCGGGACAAAATCACGGAGTCGGTATCCTGAACTCGGAGCACTACCGCGACGACTATTTCGTTCACAATCTACTTGGCGTAGAACCGCCCGATTGGAACAAAGTGTCGCTGCCTTCTCATCAGCCGACCGACAGCGCCGCCGGCGGAAACTGAAGATCGAAGCAGAACTTAAAGCGGCTCACTCGCCGAATGAACATCGAAGAATACCGGAAGTGTGTCGCGCATGGACGCTTCGTGCTCCCATTTATCGAAGTCCTCCAGCCGCTCCTGCATGCTGTTTTGAATATGCTGGGATAGAACCTGCATGGCGCGCTTCGGATTTTTGTCTGCTACGGCGCGAAGCATCTCGCTATGTTGATCGTGAATGCGCGCAAGCATCGATGCGTCATGCCCGCGCCGGTGCATCGCAAAAATTCGAATCAAAAGGCGCGTTTCGTTTACCAGCTTGAGAATTCTGGCATTGGCAGCCATGCGCACCAATAAAGTGTGAAACCCGAGATCGCAGGCGATAAACCGTTGCATCTGCCGGCCGTTTAGTTCCGGTTGGTCGGATTCCTCCAGCTCAGTCCGAAGAGTTATTATTTCATTAACCACGTTGCGCAAGCGTCCAATCTCATGCTCGGAACTGGCTCGCTGCGCGGCTTTGCCGATCGCGTAGACCTCCAACGCTTCACGCAATTCATAAAGGTCGATGATGTCCTGGCGTTTTAACTGGACGACAATCGCGCCGCGGTTAGGAGTTTGCTCTAACAGACCTTCTGCAACAAGTTGTCCCAGGGCTTCACGGATGGGCGTGCGGCTGCTGCCCAGCTCCTTGGCAAGCGCAATTTCAGAGACTGCCGCTCCCGGGATCAATTCGCCGCGCGCTATTTTCTGTTGAATCAGTACGTAGGCTTGCTCGCGTATGGACGTTGCGCCATTACGCCGCGGCGACCGCGACATCGCACCGTTCTTCACCGCCTCAGTATACGATGCAAGTCTTCCGATTACACGATGGATTTCATCCCCTCGGACCGCACTACTTGAATGGGTTATCTATTTGCTCGCAGCCGCTTTCGTGTCGCGTAAGGTTGCGGTAAGCGCCTCACGCGGAAGGCTGGAGACGAACGGCTGAATTGCCCAAGCCACGGCTGGCGGAATGTCCCGGGAAAGCGAAAGCGTGCGGCACTCAGCGAGGACGCCGCCGTCTACCGCTTCGAGAGACCAATAAGCATACAAGCGCCATAAGAATCCGCGGCTGCGCCCGACGGGCAGCTTTTTTTCATCGTGCGAACCGGGATGCTCAATTTCCGAAATATCGTTCGCATAGGCACGGCAGACCCACTTTCCCGGCGCGATCTGCCGCCAATGCGCATCTTGCTTCACATCCAGCACAACTGAAACAAGCCCTTGCCGTCTCTCCAGACGCCAGAACCCGGTAATTTCATTCCCATCACGGCGGATCAAACGGCTTTGGGTGATGTTTGGATAGATCTGGCTATGGCGATTAAAATCCTGTAGGATTTCGAGCACCTTTTGCATGCTTGCGTTGGGTATGAACGCGGCTCCTATCCAGTCATGTATTAAACCCTGATAAACGCTGACGGGATTCGCGGAATTGCCCGGCTCAATCCAAAGCTCGCCCTGCTTTACTTTCGCGCGCTCGGAAGGATTTTCATCGAGCAAAAAGAAGGCTTGTTTGCCGTCCCATCGTTGCTGTAGCTGCGCTTCTACGTGTTTAGCGTAGGCATCGAACTCTTCCACGGTGCGCGGGTCAAGAGTTGTCATGAATTGCGCTAAACAAGGCTGAGCGGCAATTCCGCTTAAGAACAAAACCGATAGAAACAGGGAACGCATCTACTCTCATGAGATCATCCGAGCGCTATTTCGGAAGCTACGTGAAACTCCCAGGAGTTCATCCCAATCGTATTGAGTAGAGGATTATTATGGCTTCCACGATCTGGCGCGGCTACATCAGTTTCGGGCTTATTACCATTCCCGTGCGGTTATACCGGGCGGCACGAGCGGAGCGCGTACCGTTGCGGCGGCTTTATCGCTCCGATAAGCTTGCTGAACGAGATTCCATGCCAGCACCGGTCTCGGAATCATCGATTACAAGGACGCTGCCTAGAGCGCGTCAAGCAGAGATCGAAGAGGAGCCAGTGAAGCGGCCATACCTTGCTCCCGTGCAGCAGGTTTCGGTGCGGCGAGGATCGGATGAACCGCTTCCCGCACAGTCCGTTGTGAAGGGCTATGAATACGAAAAAGACCGGTTTGTTGCCATCGAGCCGGAAGAGTTGAAGAATCTGGCTCCCAAAACATCATCCGGTATGGAGATTCAGGAGTTTATCGCACTGGCCGACATTGACCCGGTCTATTTCGAAACGTCTTACTATGTCACGCCGGAAGAAGCCGGGGAAAAAGCCTATGCATTGCTCTATCGCTCGATGCAAACCACGCGACTTGTCGCTATCGCGGAGTTTGCGATGCACGGCCGTGAGCATGTGGTTGTTCTTCGCCCCGGGAAAAAAGGCTTGCTGGCGCACACCATGTTCTTCTCATCCGAAGTGCGCTCGGACGAAGAATATACAGCGGAGATAAAAACGGTGACCGAGAAAGAACTCACGCTGGCGGAAACGCTCATCCGGTCTCTTACCGCGTCCTTCGAACCGGGAAAGTATCGCGACACTTACCGCGAGCGATTGGAAGCCATGATCGCGCAAAAAGTGGAAGGTCAGCCCACAACCGTTACTGCTCCGTCCGCTAAGCCAGCGGAGGTAGTAGACATCGCGGATGCGCTGCGCCGCAGTCTCGCCAATCTCAAGAAACCGGCCAAGTCCGAAATCGCGAATGAGGAAGCACAGACCGCATTGGGCGGAAAACCTAGGCGCTCTACCCGGCGGAGTACGGCGAAATAGGCTGTTTTTCTTTAGGTCAGATAGAAAAATTACTCAGAATTTGCAGTTTCTCGCCGACGTGTACCTTGGGGGCCATGACGCTACCCACCCAGGAGGATTGAATGGATTGGTTTATACAGATCTGGCACGTGTTGCAGAGCATTTGGGCCGCATAGTACTTAGGTCGAACGTAAGACACTAGACGCCTAGCTGACCTCAAGATCGCGGAGGCAGACTTGGCGCAGGAAAACGAACCCGCCCGAAGCGTTGGCTTGGGCGGGTTTTTTGCGTTCGACAGTCAGAGCTTTAGAAGTCTGCATGCTTTCTTACTGGAGGCTACGGCACAACTTAGTGGCTAAGCTGCTGGTCCGGTGTCGTTGCAGTTGGGGGAATTGCATTTACGTAACGCACGATTCCACGCGAGTCGCGCATCCAATGTTGGACAATCAGCTCCACCTTCACGTTTGACAACGTGGGAGGTGTGATATGCGCCGCGCCAGCCTCTCTCTCATCGGGCGACAAGGGTTGCTGTGCGCCGTCGTTCACTCGAATGGCGGCATAGGCTGTTTGGCGCGTTTGCTCCGCAGGCCACATGACTGTCAACCCGGAGGCTTCCGGCCGGACAGAAAGCGGGACAACCGGCGCAGGAAGCTCCCGATAGGCCCAAAATCCCACGGCGCAGCCTAGAATAGCGGCGAAGAATAAGATCAACACCAGGCGAGCGTTGTAGGCAGCCCCTTCATCGGCAATCTGCCGCGATGGAGTTCCGGCTTGCGATGAACCAGAACGCCGACGCTGGATTTCGTTGATGGAAGGAAGCTTATTTTCTTTCGGTATCGTGCTGAGTGCCGTGGATTCCGCAGCAGCAGGTTCCGGCAAGGTGGCAGGAGAAGCAGGGAATGAGGTGCGTGCGCCGTTTACGCGTGGCCGGGTGACTCCATGCCGGTCTTGCCGCTCGGGGGAGGCAACAGGCACGTTCGGAACTGGCGATTTCGCGGCTAGTCCAACGCTCGAAGACGCGGGTTCAGATTCAAGCGCCGCGGGTTCCGGCTCGGGAGCGGCCTTTGCAGGAGCAGCTTCGGCCGAGGAAGCAACTTCGGCGGTATCGGCCTTTGACGACGCGGCCTTCTCGGCTGGAGCGGGAATAGATGCCACTGGACCTTCCGCCCCGCGAGCAGCGCGTCCCGGTAGCGGAAGAATAACAGGGGAAGTGGCGGCATCCCGCTCGAGGGATCCATCCGCTTTTCGGACGAAAAACCCGAATTTGGTCGGCTGAAAACGTTCCGGTTTGATCAGAATGGTGATCTGGTTGGCTTTGGGAAAAAAGCGGTCGAACAACTCTGCTTCACGGTCGTTCAAACGAAGCGGCGTGCGCGTATGAGCGATGAACCAGCCCACCACCTCAAGGCCGGCTAACTCCGGGTCAGATGCCGAGCCGGCGATTTGCTTCTGGAGTTGCTCAAGATCATGATCGGAAAGATTGAATGATGGACCGGTGGCGTGTTCGCATGCAATCGGACGGAAAGCTTGCACACGAATGCCATTGTCTTCACTGCGCCCAAATAACAGTCCGCCTACTTCAATGCCTCCGTGCGGAATGCGCCGGTAGCCTTCATTGACTTCGAAATCGATTTCGTGGAATTGTTCCAGCGAGTACGTGACAGTGAAGGATTCGCCGGGAGAGTTCCAGAAGGCGTACGCGCCTTCCGTTTCCTTGGATGTCATGAGTATGGGTTACAACCGGCAAGATGAGGCACAAAAAGCATCGAGATAGTGCCTGTCTCGTCCGATTCACCGGTATCGGCCTCCATAGCATAGTAATAGGTGACGGCGCTCATTCCGAGAATAATCAAGATCACCAACGTCAGCCAACGAACCGAACGCATATTCCACAGAGACTCTTCGGAAACAATAGAAACGGTATAGAGCACGAACGAAAGTGCCAGAGCAACGCTTAGGCCTAGCTTCCAGGCCCAGTGCATGAGGTCAAGTGCGGCCTGTCCACCAACTTCAGACCAGGCCGTGAAGATAGCTACGAGCGCGATCAGAAACTCGAAGGCATAGACAAGACGCAGCAGTCTGGGAGTCATCCTGAAAGCACTCTCATTCTACAGTGAAGATGTAAACAGGGATGCGAAACGCTTCAACAAATCCAATGAGGAGAATGGCCGTGTATAGACCCTATTCTGCGGCCGGCTCAGGCTCATGAAGACGACCTTAGAAGGAATTGAGTTGCATCTGGCGCATCCGGATGAAATCAATGTGACCTGGGTGGGACAGACAGAAACGATGCGCCAACTGTTGGCGGCGTGGATGGTTCTGAACGAGCGCGATGTTCCTATGAATCCGCGGCTCTTGGGCAAACCCGGCGTAGGGAAAACAACTATGGCGTACGCGGCCGCCAAGCAATTAGGCCGGGAAGTGTACATCATGCAGGCGACCGTCGATACCAGGCCGGAGGATCTTCTGGTTACTCCGGTTATCGAGGGCACAGCGCGCCTGAAGTATGTGGCTTCTCCGCTCGTGACGGCGATGATCCGCGGCGGCGTGGCGATTCTGGACGAAGGAAACCGGATGAGTGAGAAGAGTTGGGCGAGTCTTGCTCCGCTGCTCGACAGCAGGCGCTATGTGGAGTCTATTGTGGCCGGTCTGAAAATCAAAGCGCATTCCGATTTTCGGTTGGTTGCCACGATGAATGACGATTCATCGACATTCGATTTGCCGGAATACATTCACTCCCGGCTTCAGCCGCAGATTCTGATCGATTTTCCCGAGCGCGAAGAAGAATTAGCCATTTTGCGTGAAAACCTTCCATTTTCGCCGGATGAAGTTCTTCAATACGTGACCGATTTTCTGCAACAGGCACACGCGGCGGATGAGAGTTATACGGTCCGCGATGGCGTGAGCATCGCACGCTACGCACTCAAGCTGCAGAGCGAGACGGGTCATCCATTGCGGCTTCTTTTGCCTGCGGCTATCCGGTCCGTTCTGGGGGAAGAAGCAATGCGGTATAGCTCACGGCGCTAGGCGCTATATGCAGCAAGAGCATTGCAATTCCGGAACGATCCGCCGTGGCAATATTACTTACTTCCCGGTCGTGCCGGGACGGCTAGAGTTCGCCCTGCGGCTGAGGCGGTATTTACTAGAATGCCGGCCTTCGGTTGTAGCCATAGAGCTTCCCGCGACGCTCGAAGCCGAATACGGCCAAGCGGCGGCACGCATGCCGCAGATGTCTGTGATTCTGATTCCTTCAGATGACGACGAAGAGGATTCCGCAACTTACATTCCGATTGAACCCGGTGACCCGTTTGTAGAGGCACTTCGTACCGCGGCTGAGTTGCACGCAGAAATCGCGTTTCTGGAGCCGCCCACGCGGGAGAAACCGCATTTATCGCATCGATATCCCGACCCCTACTGTGTCGAAACCATCGGCCTGGAACGTTATATCGAAGCGTATCGGCTGCATCCGCAAGCGCGAAATCGAGAAATTGAGGATAATGCCGCAGCTATGGCGTGGAAGCTGCAAGGCGCGGATCCGTCGGCTTCAATTTGCGTCGTGGTGTCTCTCAATATGCTGGACCCGCTCTTAGACGCGATGGAGGCGCCGCAAGAAGAGCCGCCCGCGGCGCGAACGCGGCTATTTCATACGACCGAGTTGTTCAATTTGCATCCGGACTGCCTGGCGGAGGTGACGACGGAGCCGCCGTTCTACCAAGAGAAATACGAATATTTGAGGAGCGATATTAACGCGCGATCGATCGAACGGCCGCAGTGGCAGTTGGAGCTTTTGCGGGAAGCGGAAAAAGAATACGGCATCAACACGGGCGAGAAGACGCATTCGTGGCAGCGAATATCCATGGCCAAGTTCGGGCGCAATCTGGCTTTGCTCGACGGACATCTTTTGCCCGGCATTTACGACGTGACGCTGGCCGCGCGATCGATTGTCGACGATAACTACGCTTACGAAGTTTGGCAAATGGCGAATCGGTATTCGGTGCAGCAAACCGAAGATCCGCCGCTCGAGACCTTAAACATTTCCGGCGATTCCGTTTGGCTGCGCACGAAGAAGCTGCGCATTCGCCGCCGACTGCCGCGCATGAAGCAGATGTTAAAGCCGCGCGGATTGAAAGCGCGCAAAAAAGAGGACTTCGAAGGCCAGTGGGCACAGCAGACTAGCGGGAATTCGATCTGCTCCTACCCACCTGAAGACCTGGTTATCGAAAACTACGGCCGATTTCTGAAGCGTTACGCAAAGAGCATTGTGTCCGAGGAACGGTCACATGTTGAGCCGTTCACGACTTCCATGCTGGACGGCATCGATTTGCGCGAGACAATTCGCAACTGGCATGAGGGAAAGTTATTTGTGCGCGAGTTGGGAAAGTTTTCTGGCGACGTCGGCGCGCTGGTCATTATCTTCGATGAAGACCGCCAGGATCGGTACGGGTACTTGACCACCTGGCTAGGCGAACACCAGAACGAATCCGACATGGCGTTCTATTCAACGTTTCCCTTTGATCATGTGGTGGGTCCGGGTATTGGACGCGCGGAATATGGCGGGCTTTTGATGACGCTGCCTCCTCGCCGCATGTATGACATTTGGGGCGATCCGGACTATGAGATGGCCGAATCAAAGCCCGAACGGCTGCTGATGGCTGCATTGGACTATTCGGTCGAACGGCATGTCCTCTATATAGCGGCTAAGCCGCCGAGAAGTATCTTCCGGCAGTTGGCGGCGCGCATGAATCGAAAGATCGCCTACATACCGTTGGGGCAGCTATCGCCAGCCAAGCTTAAGAAGGTGCGGGTAGTGCATGTGCTGGATAGTTACGCTCGACGAAGCGAGGCGAAGGAGTACATCTGGTAAGCGAGTGCGAGCCAAAGTAAGTCGTCACTAGTCGATTCGTATTCCAGCCTCTGCATAAGACTAAGAGCTATCTTGCCGCTAAGAAGTCATTTTTTTGACGGCAGCCTCAACTTTTTCTTGCCTTACGCCGATCTAGGTTTTAGGGAAGGAATACATTGCCATCGTTTGTCAGCGGAAGCAACTCCGACAAAACATGGCTACCTCACGACCGCTGCCATCCCGAACATTCGCCTCCACGGACCCGAAGATGGGCTACGTTCCAGCGAACCTTGTTCCTTTCCTTACTATGTTTGGCGGCAACCGGAAACGCGCTGGCAAGCCTTGATCCAGGGAAGCCTCTGCATCAACTTATTCGCCAAACGTGGACGACTGCGCAAGGGCTCCCGCAGAATTCCGTTCTTGCTATTACGCAAAGCGCCGATGGCTACCTTTGGTTAGGCACGGAGGAAGGGCTTGTTCGTTTCGATGGCGTCACGTTCACCACTTTCGATAAGCACACCTTCGGCCTAAACGACAACATCATCCAGGCGTTATTGGTTGACCATGAGCAAAACCTCTGGATTGGCACCAACGCCAATGGCCTTTCCTGCTTGAAGAACGGGAAATTTACGGCTTACGGCTCGAAAAGCGGGCTATCCAGCAATACCGTTCAGGCGCTGTATGAGGACGAAAACGGCGTCCTGTGGATCGGGACCGACGGCGGCGGTTTGATCCGCATGAAACATGGCTCCTTTCATGTGTTCACAAAAACCGATGGCCTGGCCGATAACGCAGTGCTCTCCATCACAGGAGATCACCACGGCACGCTTTGGATAGGAACGCACGGAGGGCTAAGCCGGCTACACAATGGCCACTTTGTGAATTACAACGCAGAGCAAGGCCTCGGAAGCGATTATGTCCGCACCGTACATGTGGACCGGCACGGCACCTTGTGGATCGGTACGAACGATGGATTGTCGAGGATAAACCCGGCAGGCGATATCTCACGCTTC
This sequence comes from Bryobacteraceae bacterium, assembly GCA_035652115.1. GTDB lineage: Bacteria > Acidobacteriota > Terriglobia > Bryobacterales > Bryobacteraceae > Bog-105. Next base: position 20,316 of record DASREJ010000270.1, on the reverse strand, counting down.
ACCGTCAAAGACGGACTCACAAATAACACCGTCAATCGGGTCTATGAAGACCGGGCGGGCACACTTTGGATCGGTACAGTTGGAGGCGGCCTGTGCCGGTATGTCAACGGGCGCTTTGAAGCCTACGACAGTAAAAGTGAATCCATCGGACCTGACATTTTTACGCTTTATGAGGATCGCGAGGGGAGTCTTTGGATAGGAACCGGCGGTGCGGGGTTGAGTTGTCTGAAGGCCGGATCCTTTAGCACGCTCTCAACGGCCGATGGCTTGGTTAGCAACAAAATCTTAGGTCTTTATCAGGATGCGCAACAAACATTCTGGATCGGCTCGGACAAAGGCCTGATGCACATGAGTGGCGGAAAGATAGAGTCGTATTCTTCCCGGGATGGATTGCCTGACGATCTTGTCTTCACCATAACCAAAGATCACGAAGGCTCACTTTGGGTTGGAACCAAGAAAGGCTTGGCGCGCCTGACGAACGGCCGATTCAAAACTTACGGTCTCAGTGATGGGATGCCGGCTGCAGCAGTGCTTTGCACGTTTACGGATCGGGAGGGAACGGTATGGATTGGAAGCCGAAACGGCCTGAGCCGTTTTACCGGTACGCGGTTCGTGCAGTACACAACTCGCGACGGACTGTCCAATAACTTCGTGCTGTCCATTTATGAGGATCAAGAAGGAACTTTGTGGATCGGAACAGCCGGCGGCTTAAACGAACTCAAGAACGGCCGATTTCGAACGTATACGACGCGGAACGGGTTATCGAGCGATTGGATCTGGTCAATTCTCGGCGATAACGACGGAACTTTATGGTTGGGCACCAGCGGCGGTGGACTTAATCGCTTCCGACAGGGCAAATTCATCAGCATCACAAGCGACAAGGGTCTGTATGACGATTCCGTTCTTAGCATTGTGGACGACCAGATGGGCCGGCTCTGGATGAGTTCGAACCGCGGTGTGTTCAGCTTGACCAGACAACAGTTCGATGAATTTGCCAGAGGCGCCACTTCCCGTGTAACGCCAATCGTCTACGGAACAAATGATGGGCTCAAAAGCCAGGAGTGCAATGGCGGATTTCAATCCTCTTCCTGGCGCGCAGCGGATGGGCGTATTTACTTTCCCACCAGCGGCGGGCTGTCAATCGTCGATCCCGCGCATCTTGTCAAGGCCGAAGAACCGTCACGAGCACTTATTGAACGAATTGTCGTAGACGGCAAGGAAGCCGATCCGGGGAAGCCACTCCTCATCCCTCCGGGAAAAGGCCAACTCGAATTTCAGTTCACGGCGCCCACGTTCATCGCCCCCGGACGACTGCAGTTTCGCTACATGCTCGAAGGATTTGACAAGGATTGGACAGCTCCCGTCTCACGGCGGGTCGCTTATTACACCAATATTCCGCACGGCACTTACATTTTTCGCGTTCGCGCCGGCACGGATGGCGAATGGGAGCCAACGGGCCGCAGCGTTACCTTGACGCTGGAACCTCATTTTTATCAAACGGTCACCTTCAACATCGTTCTGGCTTTTGCGGTAATTGGTATATGCGTCGGCTCATACCGGCTGCGCGTCAATCAGCTTAAGGTGCGAGAGAAGAAACTGGTTTCTCTTGTAAACGAACGCACCTCGGCACTGCAGGAAAGTGAGCGTCAGCTTCGGCACTCGCGCGATGAACTTGAAGTTCGAGTCCGTGAGCGGACCATGGAACTGTCGAATGCCAATTCGGCCCTCGAGGAAGAGATCGGCGTACGTCGGCGAACAGAAGAACAGCTCATCCTGGCGAAAGATGCCGCTGAAGCCGCCAGCCATGCCAAAAGCGACTTTTTGGCCAACATGAGCCACGAGATCAGAACTCCGATAAACGGCATCATCGGAATGACTGATGTCGCACTAAGCACGGATCTGGATAGTGAGCAACGCGAATATTTGGAAATTGTCAAATTCTCAGCGGATTCTTTGCTGGCGATTGTGAACGATATTCTCGATTTCTCCAAAATAGAAGCCCAAAAGCTGGCTCTCGACCGAAGTCCGTTCGGCCTGCGCACGTCAGTAAATGAACTGATTCGATCGCTGCAACTTCGAATTCGTCAAAAAGGGCTATGTTTCAACTGCCAGATAGCCGACGACGTACCGAACTTTCTAATAGGAGATCCGTTACGTCTTCGACAAGTGCTGTTAAATCTATTGGACAACGCGATCAAGTTTACGACCGAGGGCGGAATTGCGCTGAGCATTATCCAGGAAAGCTATTCAGCGGGGAAGTCGACACTACACTTTTCCGTGAAAGATACAGGAATCGGCATTCCCCTAAACAAGCAAAAAACAATTTTTGAGGCGTTTTCCCAGGCTGACACGTCTTCCACGCGCCGCTATGGCGGAACCGGACTGGGTCTAACGATCTCGTATCAATTGGCGCTGATGATGGGTGGCCGTTTGTGGGTCGAGAGCCGGCCGAATCAGGGCAGCACGTTTCACTTCACCGCGTGTATCGAGGTTTTACCTCCACAAGAGGAGCCCACCGCGGATCCGGAGACTGCGATGCCAGCACGCATCTAGCTGAAAAACAGCATTTTGCAACCGTTCGCTGGTTTGCACGTCCAAATAAGCGACGGCTCCTGCTTTTTACCCCCAAAACCCTGCCGTCCGATATACTTTAATTAACCCTTCACCCCGGATTTCCTGAATGACCAGACGCTTTAAATGGACGATTGTTGGAACGTCGACGCTGATCGTGGTGTTCCTTTTAGTAGGCGCCAGGAATGGTCGCGCCGTTGCTGCCGACGATGTCTACGGCCACCTGAAGGTCTACTCGGAAGTTCTGGGAAAGATTAAGACCGAGTACGTCGAAGAGCCCGACATGAAGAGCGTCACGTTGGGTGCGATAAATGGATTGCTCGAGTCGGTAGATCCGTTCGCCAGCTACCTGAATGCCGACCAATATAGGCAGTACGAAAAAGGCGAAGACGCCGCCCGCGCCGGTGTGGGCTTGATCCTGGCGAAGCGTTACGGCTACGTCGCAGTGGTGGATGCCCTGCCCGGTTCGCCTGCAGAAAAAGCAAACATCTCGAATGGAGACTTGATCGAAAGTATCAATAACGTCGCCACTCGGGACATGCCACTGGCGTATGCGGAACAGTTGTTGCGCGGTGCCGCCAATTCTAAGGTGGAAATCACCGTTTTGCGGTTGCGAAATCCTGATCCGCAGAAGATCACATTGATCCGCACCAATATTCCATTCCCGGATGTTCTGGCCAAGATGCTCCCCGAGAACGTGGGCTACATTCATGTCGCGAGTTTGGCGACTGACCGGGTGGCAGAAGCAAAATCAAAAATCGAACAGTTGAAGAAAGACGGCGCTAAGTACATTGTTCTTGACCTTCGCCACTGCTCGACGGGAGCCCAGGAAAACGGAATCGAGTTAGCAAATCTTTTCCTGGACAGCGGCGAAATTACATACGTTCAGGGGCAAAAAACGGCTAAGAAAGAATTTGATGCGAAGGCCGAGGACGACGTCTGGAAAGGGCCTTTGGTCGTCATCACCGATCGAGCCACAGCCGGGGGCGCCGAAATAGCTGCCGCCGCTTTGTTAGACGACAAGCGAGCCCAAGTTGTAGGAGAACGCAGCTACGGCGACGCCAGCGTCAGAAAAACAATCGAGATGGATGACGGCGGTGCGGTGATTTTGTCGGTGGCCAAGTATTACTCGCCCGCCGGAAAGGCAATTCAAGATACCGGCGTTGTCCCCACAGTGCAAATCGCCGAAAACGACAATACGCCTGAGCTGGATGAAAACGGGAATCCAATCCCCGGAACCGCGCCGAAGAATACCGAAGACAATTTGTTGAAGCAGTCGATCGACCTCGTGACCGGCAAAACCACAATCGCGCAGTTGATGAACGACGCTAACGGACCGATCATCACACCGCCTCCACCGCCGATTGTTCAGAAGAGCCCGCGACAACCTTAAGACTGACAGGACCTAAAAATATAGATGCCTCTCTACGAATACGCATGCGATAAATGCGGTGAACGATTCGAAGTGATGCAAAAGTTTTCCGATGAGTCGTTGACCACACATGAAAAGTGCGGTGGCGCCGTGCATCGGCTGATTTCCGCGCCTGCGCTTCAGTTCAAGGGGAGTGGTTGGTACATTACCGACTACGCAAAGAACAAGTCATCCTCTACGGCTTCTGAAAACGGAGGGACGACCACGAAGACTTCCGATACGACGTCTACTGGGACAACATCGGGCAAGTCTGACTCATCGAGCAGTTCCTCAACGCCCTCAACAAATTCTTCGGACTCAAAGCCTGCTTCGTCGAGTACGACAAAGTAAACCGTCCCGTTTCAAGCGCGTGCTGACGCGCCGATAGCAGCGTTCAACGAACCCTGACGATAACCCTCTAAATCGAGCGTTACGTATAGAAATCCGAGCTTTCGAAAAATTCGGCTAAATTCTTCGGCGCTTTGCATCGTCAACGCTCGCGGCAGCTCGTCTTTGGCAATCTCAAGACGCACTAAGTCGCCATGGAATCTCACGCGGAATTGACGGAAGCCTAGCGCACGAATCGCCTCCTCACCGTCTTCGATAGTTCGGATGGTCTGCTTCGTAACAGGTGTGCCGTAGGGCACGCGGGAACTCAAGCATGCCGCCGCAGGACGATCCCAAGTTGACAGTCCGGCGCGGCGGGACAACTCACGGATCTCATACTTGGTCAGGCCGGCGTCGACCAATGGGGCGTGGACACTATGTAGCTTTGCCGCCCGCTGCCCAGGACGGTAATCACCTAAATCGTCTTTGTTTACTCCGTAAACGATGTGATCGTATCCGCGCCGGGCGGCATAGGCTTCAAGGACCTGGAAGAGCTCGTCTTTGCAGTGAAAGCAACGGTCTTTGTCGTTCTTGACGTAGTCCGGATTCTCGAATTCGTGCGTGTCCACGAACTCATGAGGGAATCCGCATTCACGCGCAAAAGCTTCAGCATCTCGCTTGTGAGACGCAGGTATCGAAGGAGAATCCGCGGTAATGGCAATGGCTCCGCTACCCAGGGTCCGATGCGCCGCCCATGCCAGGTAGGCGGAATCCGTTCCGCCTGAATAGGCAACAATGACGCGCTTCAGACGACGTAACTCACTGAATAACCGCAGCTCTTTTGCATCAAGCGCGGTGTCATCCACGGTTGCGGCGGCCTTCAATGTAACCAGGGCGGCCATACTTGGAGTATAGCCACCCTGTTGGATGAGTTATTGTAGCGGCAACTCGCCGTTTGTGCCGTTCTCTTGTTCAGACTCGGGAATGACGGAAGCAGCAGCCACCTGATCGCCTTCTTCCATACGCACCAGCCGGACGCCCTGAGTTGAGCGGCCCGCCTGCCGAATCTCTCCGGATTCCAGCCTGATGATCTTGCCGTCCTTCGTAATAATCATCAGGTCGGTATTTTCTTTCACCGAGAGCACCGCCACCACTTTCCCGACTTTGTTGGTGGTCTTCATGTTGATGACGCCCTTTCGGCCCCGTCCCGTCAACCGGTAACTCTCCAGATCGGTACGCTTCCCATAGCCGTTCTCCGATATGGAAAGAATCAATCCTTCCTTGTCGACGACTAAAAGGCCTATCAGATAGTCACCTTCGCCCAAATCCATAGCGCGCACGCCGCGTGCCTGGCGTCCCATAGCGCGTACTTCTTCCTCGCTAAAGCGAATGGCCATCCCGGCATGGGAACCCAGGAAAATATAGTTGTTGCCGTTGGTGATCGCGGCGCCCAACAATTCGTCGCCATCATCCAGCCCCAATGCAATAATGCCTGCCGAGCGCGGATTATCGAACTCGGTTAGTTCGCACTTCTTGATAACGCCTTGACGGGTCACCATTACGATAAACTTTTCGCCGACAAACTCCTTTACCGGCAGAAAGGCTTTTACGGTCTCATCAGGCTGAAGACTGATCAAACCGGAGACGTGCTTGCCCTTTCCTGTGGTAGCCGCATCGGGAATCTCGTAGATCTTGAGCCAGTACACTCGCCCTTTATTGGTGAAAATCAATAAGTAGGCGTGGGTGGACGCGATCACAAGATGCTCCACGACATCTTCGGACCGCGTACCCATGCCGATGCGGCCCTTTCCACCACGAGATTGCCGGCGGTACGTGTCCACCGACGTGCGTTTCAGATAACCGCCGCGCGATACCGTCACGGCAACATCTTCCATCTGAACGAGGTCTTCCAGCCGAATCTCGCCGGTATCCTCAATGATCTGGGTGCGGCGTTCGTCTCCAAATTCCTTCTGGACTTCTTTGAGTTCCTTGACGATGAGACTCTTCAATACTTTTTCGGAACCCAGAATCTCAAGATACTCGGCAATTTGAATCTGCAGCTTCGCGAGCTCGTCCAAAATGTCCTGCTGCTGCATAGCAGTCAGGCGCTGTAGTTGCAATTCGAGAATCGCCTGCGCCTGGCGTTCGCTAAATTCGAAACGCGACATTAGGCCGGTGCGCGCTTCAGAGGCGTTCTTCGCCGCTCGAATGAGAGCGATTACCGCATCCAGATTTTCCAACGCCTTCTTGAAGCCAAGGAAGATATGCTCGCGTTCGCGCGCCTTACGCAGCAGATAATCCGTGCGCCGGCGCACAACATCGACACGATGTTCAAGAAACCGCTTGATGACATCGATCAACCCAAGCTCACGCGGTTGGCCGTTGACGATCGCAAGCATGATGACGCCGAAATTAATCTGCATCTGCGTCTGCTTATACAGGTTGTTCAGCACCACTTCAGCCTGCTCACCGCGCTTCAATTCGAAAACGATCCGCATGCCGTCGCGATCGCTTTCGTCGCGCGCATCGGCGATGCCTTCCAATTTCTTCTCGCCTACCAACGCGGCTACATGCTCAAGCAGACGCGCTTTGTTGACTTGAAATGGAATTTCGGTAACGACAATCGCTTCGCGATCTTTGCCGATCTTCTCGGTCGCGGCCTTCGCACGGAGTTTAAGGCTGCCTCGGCCTTTCAAGTAGTAGTCGAGGATTCCTTGACGCCCGAGTAGGAAGCCGCCGGTGGGGAAGTCCGGACCAGGCACCATTTCCAGAATCTTCGCCAGCGGAGTGCCAGGATCGTTGATCAAAGCGATGCTGGCGTCGATAATTTCTTTCAGATTGTGAGGCGGAATGTTGGTCGCCATTCCGACCGCGATGCCCGAAGAGCCGTTGATCAGAAGGTTGGGAACACGAGTCGGAAGTATTTCCGGTTCCTGCTCGCTATCGTCGTAGTTGGGGCGGAAATCAACCGTTTCCTGGTTGATGTCTTCGAGCAACGTTCCCGCGATCCTGGTCAGACGTGCTTCCGTATACCGCATCGCCGCAGGCGGATCGCCGTCCACCGACCCAAAATTTCCCTGTCCATCGACCAGGGGATAGCGCATTGAAAAGGGCTGTGCCATGCGCACTAACGAGTCATACACTGGCGTGTCGCCGTGCGGGTGATATTTGCCAAGCACTTCGCCGACGATCTTGGCGCACTTGCGGGTGGGTCGATTGAAATTGAGACCCATTTCATGCAAGCCGTAGAGGATACGCCTATGAACCGGCTTTAGCCCGTCGCGGACATCCGGCAGCGCGCGGCCCACAATCACGCTCATCGCGTAATCGAGGTACGACCGCCTCATTTCGTCTTCAATGTTGATGGGAATTAAGTTCTTGTTATCGCCGGGCGGAAATAACGTACCGCCGGCTGATCCGTCCTGATCGGCCAAACAGAGCTCCTGATAGAAGTGGTGTCGCTCACTGCAACTTATTGCACTGGTGAGACTTACCGAAGAAAATCTATGGTGGTATTATAGCATTTTTTGAACCCCTAAAACGGCTTAAGCTATCGGGTTTTCGGAACCTTACTCAAATGAAATTCATCCTATACCTCAGTTAAGCTAGGTATATCGTTCCCAAGACAATGCTTTCGATCGTGATCCCCATTCACAATGAGGAACCGGCTATTTTGCCTCTGTATGACCGTCTCACGGCGGTACTAGAGGCCCTTCGCCGGCCGTACGAGATTATTTTCGTGGATGACGCTTCGACGGATCGCAGCTTCGACCTTCTTTCCAACTTGGTCGAAACCGACAACCGTTTGAAGGTGCTTCGGCTGCGTCGCAACTTCGGCCAGACGGCCGCACTCGCAGCAGGATTCGATGAGGCCGAAGGGGACGTGATTGTATCGCTTGATGGCGACCTACAGCACGACCCCGCCGACATTCCCGTGCTGTTGAACAAAATCGATGAAGGCTACGACATTGCGAGCGGCTGGCGAAAGAATCGCGTCGACAATGCGGTAACTCGCAAGATTCCTTCGCGGATTGCGAATTGGATGATGAAGCGCGCCTCCGGCGTGGAACTGCACGATTTCGGCACGACCTTCAAGGCATACCGGTCAGAAGTGCTGAAGGAGGTCAATCTTTACGGCGAGTTGCACCGGTTTATTCCGGCCCTTGCGAGCTTTTATGGCGCTCGGGTTGTCGAAGTTCCCATCCGTAACATCGAGCGCCCCAACGGCGCGTCGCATTACGGACTCAGCCGGACGTTCCGCGTTTTTTTTGACATTCTGACGATTGGCTTTTTGCTTCGATACCTGACCCGGCCCATGCATTTCTTCGGCAAATGGGGCGTGTTCGGAATTGCGGCAGGCAGCCTTATCCTGCTGATCATGCTGGTCAAAAAGATCACCGGTCAAGATATCATCGCCGAGCACGGTCCCTTGCTCTTTGCGGGCGCTATGCTTTGGTTTGCCGGCTTGATGCTGTTCAGCACCGGTCTTATTGGCGAGGTCTTGATGCGCACGTATTTCGAAAGCCAGGGACGCCGCATCTATGCAGTTCGTGAAGTGCGCAGCCAGCGCGAACATGTGGTAGATGGCGCTCGTTAGTTCCTACGAAGGCTTTATCTTCGATTACGGTGGTGTGCTGGTTCTTCATCAGACGGATGTCGAGCAAGCTCGGCTGGCCGCGATCGCTGGCGTTCCGCAAAAAATCTTCGACGAACTGTACTGGTCAGATCGGCTCGACTATGACAAGGGCCTGTTGAGCGCGGCCGAATATTGGCAGGCGCTTGCCACGCGCGCGGGCGGCGGGAAACTGACGCAGGCGATGATCGACGAGCTCATCGAAGTGGACAGTCAAAGCTGGATGCATTTTGATTCCGTGATGTGGGACTGGATTGATCAACTTCGCGCTGCTGGTAAGCGGGTAGCCATGTTGTCAAATATGCCGCGCGAATTGGGCGAGACGCTCAAATCGAAGACGGATAGGCTGAGCCGCTTTGATCAGGTGACACTTTCGTACGAATTGCATGCGGTGAAGCCGGAACCCGCAATTTATGAGCAGTGCCTGGAAGGAATCGGAACCGCGCCTGGGCAGACGCTCTTTCTGGATGACAAGATGGTCAACGTACAGGGTGCCGAAGTGCTCGGCATTCGCGCCATACAGTTCCTCGACCGTGATGATGTGTTATTGCGGCTGAGGGGCTAGTTCACACATACTTTCCACATTAAGGAGAATTCGAAGATGCTTCAGCGTCTGTTGTTAGCCGGAATAATTGTGCTTTGCGCCACAGGTAGTGCTTTCGCGCAAAACAAAGCCATCGGTTTTACCAAAGGAATGCCCTTCAGTGAAGGTTATGTAGCGGGCAATACTCTCTACGTTGCGGGTCAACAAGGACCCGATGCTCAAGGTAAAGTTACCGGAACCGACATCACGGTGCAAACTACAAACGCAATTGCGGCAGTTGAAAAAGTGGTGAAGAGCGCGGGATTTCAGATGACGGACATAACTTCTGTGACGGTTTACATCACTGACCTGAACGATGTGCCGAAGATGAATGAGGTTTATAAGAAGCTCATGCCAGACCCGAAGCCAGCGCGCGCCACTGTGCAGGTTGCAGGTTTAATCGGCGGAGCGAAGATCGAGATATCCGCGATCGCGGTAAAGCACTGAACTTCACTCGCCGAAGCATGCTGGCGCTTTTCTTGCGGCCTGCCCGATCCGTTGCCATTGTGATTTACTGATCAAAGCCAGTAATCGGTCCGTATGCCAGCAGTGTTTATCAGCTATCGCCGAGAAGATAGCAGCGGTTATGCCGGCCGGCTCTTCGACATTTTTTGTACGCACTTCGGCCGAAAGAATACTTTCATGGATCTTGATGCCATTCACGGCGGAGATAACTTTGCCGCCGTGATCGAAGAGAAGATATGCGTGACGGACGCGCTGGTCGCTGTTATCGGCAGCCACTGGTTAACGGTCGCCGATGACAAGGGAAATCGCCGCTTGAACAATCCAGCCGATTTCGTACGCTTAGAGATTGGCAAGGCCCTGCGGCGCGGGATTCGCGTGATTCCCATTCTTGTGGGCGGCGCAACGATTCCCCACCCCGCAGACTTACCTGAAGATTTACAGCCGCTTTGTCAGCGCCAAGCGGTCGAGATACGGGACGCTCACTTCCATCAAGACGTCGAACAACTAATTGACGTCCTTCACAACGCTCCTCGGAGCGCCGGTTTCTGGCGAGAGAAGTTCGGTTCGAGGCGAATTGCGTGGTTACTTTTGCCCGGGCTCATTGCTGTGGTGGTCGTACTCGCCGTTTTATTCTTTAGGCGATCGACGGCAATTCCAACCACGCCCACGCTTTCAACCAACGTTCAGACAAATGATCCAACGAAATCTAAGGCACCCGTTGATATTTCGGGAAACTGGACTGCGCCGGTTAGGTACGACTGGGGAGCCACGTATTCCGAAGCATTCCAATTTGATGTTAATGGCCATGAAGTATCTGGGACTGCTTCATTTCTGGGAAACCGTCCGGGACAAGAACGAGGCATCCTGGATGGAAAAATCGAAGGGAACCGAGTGAGCTTTACCACCAAATCTCTCTCGATGGCGGGCTCGGAGGGTAACTCGTACGAAGAGAAGCACCATTACGAGGGAACCATCGAAAATGACGCGATCCGTTTTACGATGACGACGGATAGCCCGATCCAGCCGCACGCTCCGATTCATTTCATCGCAATCAAAGCGAAGCGGAACTGAGTGTCAATCGATCCGGTTCGCTCTACTGCGCCGGTTCGCTTCCATATTTAATTTCACTGTCGGTGACAGCGATTTCCACGCGCCGGTTGATCGCTCGCGCCTGGTCGCTGTCGTCCTTCACACGCGGGTTTGTTTTCCCGAATCCCTTCGCGGTCACGAGTGAAGCGTCAATGCCGGCTTGCACCAGGTAGTTGCGCACGGCATCGGCGCGGCGCTCGGAGAGCTTCTGGTTGTACTCCTTAGTTCCCACGTCGTCGGTGTAGCCGAATACAGACAAACCGAAACCTTTGGATGCCAGGAGAATGCCTGCTACCCGGCTCAACAGCTCTCGATTCCGCGGCTTCAGTTCGGCGCTATCGAAATCGAATTTGAAGGTAGAATCCGGCAACACCACGATCATTCCGTTCGCCGTGCGCTTGGTTTCAGCGATGCGGTTCAGCGCTTGTTGCATCTGATTCAACTCTTGCTCGCGCTGTTGTCGAAGTGTGTCTAACTGAGTCTTCGCCGCATTCGCTTGCTGGGCGGCTTGCTGCGCAGCGGATTCGGCTTGGCTTTGAGCCGCTTGAGCCTGATCGCGCTGCTGTTCGGCCTGTGCCCGGGCACCGGAGGCGACCTCCGCGCGGGCCGCGGCTTCGGTTGCGCGCTGGCTGGCGGCCGAAGCAGCTTGCGCCTCTTGCTGCGCAAACTGTCTCGCTTCAGCTACTTGTGTTGTCAGATCGGCCATTTTGCGGTTCATGGCCGTCGCGTATTGCTGCAAACGAAATAGAGAATAGCCGGTCCCTATCGCGATGACGAAAATCGCAGCGATGATGAGACGTCTCACGCTCCCATGTTAATCCCGGCGTTACTGCCTGAAACATTTGTCTGCGGGAAGCCACAAATACTTCCACTTTGCCGCGATCTTACCGATAAGACGTTATGGTCCGTTTGAAAGGCGAGCGCAGAAGGCATGCCCGGTTGCGCTGCCGTGGAAGCATAGAGCTTTTCTGGACCGCTCCCGACGGCACAAAATGTGACACAGTTGGCAATTGCGTCAATCTTTCGGTATCCGGGCTTCAGGTTGAAACAGCTTGCGAAATCCCGTTAGGAGTGCACGTGGAGCTTCGCGCAAGCACGATCAGTATTCCCGCGGCCGCGACGGTACGAAACTGCCGCCCCTATGGCGGTTGGTTCCGGGTTGGCGTTCGATTTGCTGAAACTCGCGAAGCGTCAAAGGGCAAAAACGTGAGCGGGCGGGTGATTCCCCCGGTGCCGGGCACAACCGTTTTGCCGCCCGTGTTTGCCAAGACATCAGACTGAGCGTAGCTACTTCATCTTCATACCGGGCATGGCGGAGTGGTCCATATTGTCGTGACCTTGGTCATCGTCATCGACAGACCAGATTTTCTTCGGATCTGTTTCATAAGGATAAACGTGGACCATCCATCCGAAGATGTGAGGATGAAATTCTCCGCCCGCCTGCTCACAAGCTTCGCGGGTGGTAATGGAGCCGAGTAAACCGAATTTCGCATCGGGTCCGAAATATTCTTTCTTTCGTCCCACCGGGGCCTTACAGAAGTTGATGTGCTGATGCCAATGCGCAATGCTTAGCGGAATGCGGCTGTTCAACTCGTCTTCGGGGGCATCAACCCGGTCCGTATACATTGCTCCTACCAGCCGGTATCCGCCATCCGGCGTCTTTTTGTAGAGCAGCGACGTCGGCTTAAGCGGATCGAAATGAGTTCTGGCCTCAAGTCCGTATTCATATTTTGTGAAGTGATACTGAGGTTGCGGAACATCGGGAAGAAAGATCTCATAACCGTCCGTTAGTGCTTTCCGATAGTCCTGGTAGGGAGCCATGGCCGTCTTCGCGGCGGCAACGATTTCCGCTGCCTTCTGCTGATCGCCTGCTTGCATGGGCCTGATAGAGGTCATATACATATGACCCGACATGGGCGACATGGGGTCGGACGGCGCTTCACTATTGAGCGTGTGTGGATCGGAGTTCGTCGTCGCACTAGACGAAAGATGCGCGGCGCCGCCGAACAGGATTCCTGCGACACACAGGGCCGTGCCGACCACTGTGGATGAACGAAACAGAGGATCAAATGAAACGCGGAGCATCACTCTTCAATGTACGTTGTCGCGGCGGCGGAAGTTCACCGGCATTAGGCGGTGGGCATCAATCGTGGCGGAGAGCTTCGATTGGTTGAATGCGGGTAGCAGAGCGCGCCGGGAAGAAAGATGCAGCTAAAGTCGTTATGATAAGCAGCACCGGGACGAAGGCGAACACAACTGAATCGCCTATTCCTATTCCTTGCATTCGATCCGCAAGAGTGTGACTCGCGAGAACGCTGAGTCCTATCCCCACAATCAAGCCAACTCCGAGTATGCGAGTAGTAGCAGCCAGCACCAGCTTCAAAACGTCACGCGGGTCCGCCCCAAGCGCCATGCGTACGCCGAACTCGCGAGTCCGATGCTCGACTGAGTACGATACTACGCCAAAGACGCCTGCAGCCGCTAATAGCATGCCGACGGCGCCGAATACGCCAAACAAAAATGTACTGAAGCTCTGATAAGCCGTGGCAGTTTCAAGCCAGCCTTCGAGCGTTCGAGTCAACGTTATCGGCTGATTCTTGTCTGCAGCCCTTACTGCCTCGCGCGCCGCACCGATCAATTTGTTGGGATCTCCGCTTGTGCGAGCAATAACAAAAGCATTGGGCGGCAACAGGATTGAATAAGGAACAAACATGGCGGCCATAGCTGGTTCATTCAGTCCGCGGTTACGCGCAGAGTCGACCACACCCACAATCTCAAAGGAATTGTTGAATTGAGGCGATTTTAGATATTCCGGGGGAATTGGCTGAGTAAACAGATCTACCTGAATGTGATGACCTAGTGGGTCTTTGCCTCCGAACTCGCGCTTCACCATATCTTCTGTAACGACTGCGACCGGCCGGGCTTTCACCACGTCGGCGGCGGAGATATCGCGCCCGCGCAAGAGACTGGTTCCGACAGCGGCAAAATAACCATCCTGAACCAGATTCACTTGCATGTCAGGAGCTTGCGCCGGAGGCCGGTCATCCAGAATTCCCTTGGTGCGAAAGCCGTTGTATGGTGGTGTGCCGCTACCGCTGATCGCGACTGCCACTACCTGTGGAGTGCGGCGCAAAGACCCAACGATTTCCTGGTACAGCGCCAGGCGCGCGGGCCATTGCTTGTAACGGCCTTCGCTCAACGGTACTTGAAACGTCAGCGCGTTGCGCGGGTTATATCCCAGTTGTTGATTCTGTAATGTGAACAGGCCGCGAATGGCCATTCCAGCTCCGGTCAGCAGAACTAACGACAAAGCGATTTCGGCCACCATTAGTGCATCGTGCAGCCGTTTACGGCGTGCTCCGATGCTGGTCCCTCGTCCTGATCCACGCAAGGTATCGGCTTGCGTTTCGCCGGATGCTTGCATAGCTGGAGCAAGTCCAAAAACGATGCCAGTCAGAACAGAAATGCCAACAGCAAACCAGAGGACCGGCCAGTTCAGGGCAATGACTGCTTCATGGGGAATGGAATATTCAGGCATCAGCGCGATGACGGCACGTATGCCCAGATAAGTCAAACCGATACCGAAGACACCGCCCATAAGCGCCAAGAGAATGCTTTCGGTGAGGAGCTGCCGCACCAATCTCATGCGCGTCGCGCCAATGGAGACGCGTACTGCCATTTCACCTTCGCGCGCGGCTGCCCGGGCGAGCAGTAAGTTTGCAACATTGGCACAACCAATAAGCAGTAACAGTGTCACGGCACCGAAAAGAACCAGCAGTGTAGTCGCGAACTTGCCGAGAATGCCTTCATTCACATTGAGAAATCGAACCGTGAAGGCGTCTTCCGGGTATACGTAACGAGGTACTTGCCTGCGAAACTCCTGCAAGATCGGCTGAAATTCAGCGTTAAGCTGACGATCGTTTACACCGGGCCTGATTCGGTAAAACACCGTCACAAACCGGCTCGCGTCCGATTTCAGGTCCATGGGCGCGTAGACATCTTCATCCATCCAGGTGAAGCGGACGGGAAGCACGCCCACTATCGTGTAAACATCGTCATTCAGCCGTATTTGTTTTCCCAGGATGTCGCGTCTGCCCTGGAATACCCGTTGCCAGAACTTGTAGCTGATGACGGCGATCGGTTCAGGCACGGCATTAATCTGGCCATTGTGGGCGGTGAACACGCGACCGAAAAGTGGCGGAACGCCGAAGAAATCGAAGAAGTTCGGGGAGCAGCGCGCTCGCCTGACCACTTCTGCCAAGCCGCTTCCTGTCATTACTACCTCTTGAGAATCGACTGCAGCAGCCTCTTCCATTGAACGAAGGCGGGGTGTCAGTTCACTGTACTGAGCCTTGGTGTAACCGACGTCCCAGCGGGGATGCTTCTTGTTCGTAAGAACCAGTTGGCCTATCCGATCCGCGGAACGATACGGATAAGGATCAATGAGCACGGCGTAGACCACGCTAAATATAGCCGTTGTCGCACCGATGCCCAAGGCGACGGAAAGCACAGCAACGGCAGTAAATCCCGGCTTGGATCTGAGCATGCGAGCGCCGTAGTGTAGATCCTGCCTGAGACGGTCGAAGAAGCCTGTCAACAGCGGCATTAGCACTCCAATTTTCAGTTGGACGGAACGCCTCGATTTTTGTTCCCGCGAAGTGCCTAACTTGTTAAGTCACTCCTCGATGGCTGCGTCTGCAACTTGATGGCTTCGACGATACTAACGGAGTTCGGCGCTACACTGGCTTCAGCTAGGTGCGTGTTTGATTCGCCTTGAATTCATTGTCTTTCTGCTGATTGCCGCACCTGTTTTGGCCGATCCGCCACAGCCGGCGGTGGTGAATGCAGTTGCCGATGTCTATCGGCCCTTTCCCCCCGATCAATCAAAGCTAGGTGGCATTATCGGCGCGCGTCTGCGGGCGAATAGCGAAGGTTACATCGAACGCGTCGGAAATGCTGCGAATGGCGGTCCGGAGGAACAAGATGGAACGCTGCTCGATGCCGCCGCATACGCATACGAGTACGGCCGCGATCCAACAATCAACACCGTCATGGTACGGCTGGCGAAGAAGCTGATTGGGTCACAAGCATCGGGTGGTTACCTTGGCGCGCAGTCTGACACCGAACACTGGACCGAAAAAGACACCTCGATCGAAGCCTCCGATCTCCTCGGACTTTTGAATTACTATCGCGTTACCGGCGATCCCGCGGCGCTATCGGCATCAACGAAGCTCGGAGATTTGCTCGTGAAAGAGCGCCAGAAAAAATCGGGTGAGGAAGCGGCGCTGTTTTCGGTAGCGATTGAACCCATGGTGGTTCTTTTCCGTTTCACGGATGCCAACAAGTACCTGCAGTTTTGTAATTCCGTGGCGGAAGCGTGGCTGCACGCCAAAACGCCGGAACTGCCGGCGACATATAAGAATCTGTTGATTCTGAATGGGCTGGTCGAACTTTACCGCATCAACGGCGATAGCTCTTTCTTCCGTGCCCCGCTGCAAGCTTGGACCGAAATGCAAGCGTCAGCATTCGCTCTTACAGGAATTCCCGCTGAGAATTCGAATCCGGAAGCACTAAATGCATGTACGACGGGTGCCTGGTTACAGCTATCCGCAAACTTGCTTCGCATCAGCGGGCAAGCGGTCTACGGTGAACAACTTGAAAGAACTGTGTACAATCAACTGTTCGCGGGTCAGGATGCAAAGACCGGAACGGTGCTTGCGCCGGTTTCGTTGAGCGGCATCAAAGCGCCGGCAAACAACGGCGCATGCGCGGCAAGTGAGGTGCGGGGCGTGGCACAACTCCCATCGCTCGTGTGGGGCCGCTACGGTAACGGACTTGCTGTGAACCTTTATACGGATGGGCGCGCTACCGTTCGACTGCGACGCCGGGGCATCATACATCTCTATACGGAAACGAATTATCCCGAGTCGGGCACTGTCCTTTTGCATGTTGAACCGGATCATCCCATTCATTTTCCATTGCGGCTCCGTGTTCCCGACTGGACAAGGAAGTTCACGGCGGATGTCGACGCGGATCATTTTGTGGGAAAACCCGCCGAGTTTCTAACGCTGAATCGAGGCTGGAAACGCGGCGATACGGTGAAAATTTCGATGGTGATGACGGCGCGGACTATTCCCGGCATTCGCCAGTTTTCAGCCGATGTCGCAGTAGCACGCGGTCCTCAAGTTCTGGCATTAGGAAAAACCTTCAATCCCGATATCTCGGATTTTGATAGCGTTGTGCTCTATCCGCTCGACTCCGCGGGGCTGCAACTTACGCCAATGGCCACGAACTATGCTGCAAACTGGATGGGCGATCAAGCCTATACCTTGGACGGCACTTACCAAGGCCGAAAGAAGAAACTAGTTCTGATACCTTTTGCCGATGCGCGGAACTATCGTGTTTGGCTCGCCCAATCCAAGGCTTCAACCGGAGCGTCGGCGCGTTGAAGCTCTGGTTCATTCTGCGCTCGCGCCCAATAGCTTTCAAATAATCCCGACATAGCTTCAGCGAACCCGTTGTGGTCGAAAACCACAGCCGTCCAGGAGGGACGCGTCAGCACGGGATCAAGAAGCGCAACCAATCCCGACCGGCCATCGAAGAGGGCTAACTTCAACGGCAAGCGGTCCAGAAATCGAATTTCCACGCCGTGCTCGCGATACTCGCGGAGGCGGCCGCGATGTTCTTCATCGATTGGACCAGCTTCAATCAGGAGACGGCACCGGACATCGCGCGCGGCGGATTCCTTCACAAGCTGCTCATCCAAAGGATCCACTGCAAACGGGGGACGCGAGAACTCAGCAAACTCGCGCGTGACCGTGGTGAGCATGCGCCGGTAATGAATCGCGGTTTGCGTCGGATCGTTGACCAAATTGAGAAAGTCGAGCGTGCCATGACCGTACTGCCCTTCTACGAACGCAGCACGGAGGTCTTCTATAAGGCCCGTGGCCAGACGCGCCTGCTCAGTCAACTCATTCTGCAGCGCCTTGCTGCGGCGCGCCAGGTAGCCAGGTATCGCGAGACTGGGGTCGACTGCGGAGAAGAGCTTCGTTTTCTCCTGCACAACCTGCGCAAAACCTTTTTCAACCAGGCTATCCAGCACTTCGTAGATCTTCTGCCTGGGCACGTGCGCGCGAGCGGCCAGTTCGAGAGCCTTGAAGCGCAGGTGTCCCATCAAAACGAGATAGGATCGCGCCTCATATGCGTTCAGCCCTACCTGCTGCAGCTTGCGCCAATTAAGCTGGTAATCCGCCGACGCGGAATCGCGATCCTTCACGAACGGTCCTTCACGAGACGAGAACATATCACACTTAGGCAGCCGCTGGTGGAGATTTCAGTTTTATGTAGATCATTCGAGCCGCCGCCACGTCTTCTACCGCCACGCCCAGAGATTTGTAAATGCTGTTGCGTCCGTTCGGTTTTGGCTTTTCTCTTGACAGAATCTGGCCGAGTTCCGCATAGATGGGCACGTTTGCATGTGCGATTTCACCGGATTCTTTGATGGCCGCTTCAACCGACTCGACAACGATTGCGCTCTGCCGCATAGCTGTGTCATCCAGCTCGCGGGCATGCAGTCCCACCGCGCCAACGGCGTTAACGTGCGCTCCAGGCGTCAGCCACTCTCCTTGTAAAACCGGCTCCGAACTATGCGTGACCGTTGCAATCACATCCGCGCCCCGAACTGCCTTTTCAGCGCTTAATACGCTCACGTTCGTTGCGTTCAGTGAGATCTCCCGTGCAAGGCGTTGAGCATTTTCTGGCGTTCTGCTCCAGATACGCACTTCATCGAAGTTTCGTACGCGGCGCAGCATCTCCCAATGGGTCCGCGCCTGAACGCCACTGCCCAAAATTGCGAGACTGTTCGCATCGGGCTTTGCAAGTTCTCGCGTGGCAAGCGCCGAAGCCGCGGCCGTTCGCCACGCGGTAATCGAACGGGCATCCAGCACAGCCAGAGGCGTGCCGGTTGCTCGCTCAAAAAGCTGAATCACACCTTGATGAGTATCCGCGTTTTTGCCCGCATTCTGGGGAAAAACAGTGACTAACTTGGCGCCAAGTACGTCGCGATATACCGCCGGCATCAGACCAAACCACGCGCTGTGCTCGGGGATGGCGATGACAGTGCGCAACGGTTGGATTACTTTACCGGCGGACAATTCGACCAACGCTGCCTCTATCGCCGCCAGCAGTTCCAGCGGATGCAGGTGTTCGCGTACTTCCTTTTCAGAAATAAAGAGCAGCTTATCGGTCATTGCAGATCAGGTTTTAACCCTCGATAGCACATTGCTAGACTTGTGGGCAGAAAAAGGAATCGCGAGTCTCTTAATGCATCACTCCGACTTGCCGAAGACGCTAGGCGAGCTTAGCTCCAGCCGTTTTTTCGATCAGCTTCAGGCCGATCGCACGCTTAAAGAAGAACTAAGATCAAATCTCATTTGCAAACTCGATCGCGGCGAAACGCTTTTTCCCGGCGTTATGGGATTCGACGATACCGTCATTCCGCAAGTCGTAAACGCCATTCTTTCTCGTCATAACTTTATCCTGCTCGGTTTGCGGGGCCAAGCAAAGACACGCCTTGCAAGGATGCTGACGCGCCTACTCGACCCGCGCATGCCTTATATCGCAGGGTGTGAAATTCGCGATCATCCGCTGAGACCGATTTGCAAACAATGTCATGACAAAGTGGCCAAGCTGCGGGATGAAACGCCAATTGCCTGGCTGAACGCCGAAGAGCGTTATATCGAAAAGCTGGCAACCCCCGATGTCACGATAGCCGACATGATCGGGGACATCGACCCTATTAAGGCTGCGCGAACGGGCCAGGACATTTCGAATGAGCTAACGATTCACTACGGGTTGGTTCCTCGCGCCAATCGCGGTTTGTTCGTCATTAACGAGCTTCCCGATCTGGCGGGCAAAGTGCAGGTCGGTTTGTTCAACATCATGCAAGAGGGCGACGTCCAGATCAAGGGTTATCCCGTGCGTTTACCGCTGGACGTCATGCTCGTTTTCACTGCCAACCCGGAGGACTATACGGCGCGGGGGAAAATCATCACCCCGCTCAAAGACCGTATTGGAAGCGAGATTCGCACGCACTATCCTCTGACGCTGAGTCAGGGCATGGATATCACGCGTCAGGAGGCATGGACGCGAAGACGCTCGCCAGTGGAAATGGAAGTTCCACTCTACATGCACGAAGTTGTGGAGCAGATCGCGTTCTTGGCGCGCGACGATAAACGG
>DASREJ010000269.1:0-35181 GCA_035652115.1 Bryobacteraceae bacterium | reverse complement strand
GAAAATGGCCGAGCACACCTGGTGCTCCGAACGAGCCAGCCGTCTACAGGAAGGCTGCTTCATCATTAGTCGAACCGACGAGCAGCGCCGCAACCTGGAAGGCCAAGCCGTGATTGACCCCCAGCTTGAACGCTTCATGCGCTATCAGGCGCATCACGATCGTGCCTATGAGCGCGCCTCTGCAGAGCTGCTAAAGAGAAGGAAAGAAAGATTGTTAGCCGAGCGTGGCTTTGTTTCGCAGCAGCGCGCCGAGCAACGTGAAAAGCGTTGTGAAGAGGTCCATGTATACCGTGTCGAACGGGGGAAAATCGCTGTCGCCATCGACAAAATCAAGCTCGAACGTGAGCAAACGAAAACTTTCAGTGCTCAAGCTAGTGCCGTAAGCCAAAAAATGCCACTCGAAGCGCCTCAAGAGGAGAAAAGCGCCGCCTAATTTCTCTTATTCCACGTCTGCTTCGCGCCGCTGACACTACAGGTGTCGCTCTGACAGAACCGCGCACGTCAGTAAGCGGACAATCGTTGCCAATCGCCGCTTGGCCATCATCCATTCATAATGAAACTTGCGGGGCGCGACTGTCTTATCTCTCATTTCACGACGTCAGCTATAAGGTAAGTGGGCGTTTAATTCTGGATTGCATCAGTTTTGACGTCGAGCGCGGCGAAACTCTGGTGCTGCTGGGTAGAAGCGGCTCCGGCAAAACTACCGCGCTGCGCCTCATCAATCGCACCTTGGAGCCTTCGGGTGGCGCCATCACTCTCGACGGCCGGAATATCGCCGAACTCAATCCAATTGAACTCAGGCGCGGAACTGGATATGTGATTCAGGAGTTCGGTCTTCTGCCGCATTGGACCGTAGAGCAGAATGTCGGCTTAGTGCCCAAGTTGCTGCGTTGGCCTGAAGAGAAAAGAACCGCCCGTGCTCGCGAACTGCTGGATCAAGTCGGGCTTAGTCATGAAGAAATCGGCGCACGAAAACCGCATCAGCTTTCAGGCGGTCAGCGCCAGCGTGTGGCCGTTGCCCGTGCGTTGGCGGCTGAACCGGGACTGTTGTTGTTCGACGAGCCCTTCGGCGCTTTAGATCCCGTGACGCGTCACGAAATGCAGCAGCAGTTTCTTGAGCTGCGAAACCGCTATCGCATGGCGTCCGTATTCGTAACGCACGACTTGTTGGAGGCGCTTGCGATTGGTACCCGAATCGCCGTACTGGACCGCGGAAAACTGGAACTGCTCACTACGCCCGATCGGTTTTTTCGTGCTGCTACGCCGACGGCAAAAGCATTTCTGGATACGCTGCCTACTGAGGTCGGCAAGGAATTGCGCGGATGAACCTGGCGCTCGTTCTGCCTTTGTTGTTGAGCGTCGTTGGTCGGTCTGCCGATACGCCTCTGCCCAATCCTCAGCAGCTTAAGCAGCGTACGCTTCAGAGTCTGAAGAACTCGGAGAAGGAGCTGGAAAAGTATTCATGCATGGTTCGCTCGGAAACCGACGAGCTCAATGCGGACGGCTCAATAAAAAAGAAAAAAACCGCGGATCGCGAGCGCTTCTTCGTCAATGGCGTTGAAATCGATCATGACCTCACGCGCGACGGGAAGCCGCTGTCTCCCCGCGACGCCAAAAAGGAACAGGACCGTGTCAACTATGAGGTCAAAAAATATAGCGACCCGAAACAGGTGCAAGAACGTCATGCCCGGGATGAGAAACAGATCGATATGTTCCTGAAAGCACTGCAATTCAAAGATGAAAGGCGTGAGCGGCGCGATGCCCGGAACACCATTGTCTTCGATCTTTCGGGCGATCCCGATTTTCACCCCAGAAGCCTCGACGAGCGGTTTGCGCAGGCAATGGTGGGGCGCATTTGGATTGATGAAGAAACCGGCAACGTCGACGAAATGCGCGCGCAGACAGTTCATGACATCAAAATCGGCGGTGGCCTCATCGCATCCGTGCACAAAGGCTTTCGCGTGGCGCTCGTGCAGCAAAGGCAACTCGGCGGCGTGTGGATCGCCAAGATGGTGGAGGGCGTTGGCGATGCGCGGGCAGCACTGTTTCTTCATCCGCGTTTCCGTTTCCGCGAGGATCTCGACAAGTGCCACCTGTTCTCGGTCGAAACAAAGCAATCCATTCAGGGGCCTGAAATTCCCCCGCCGGGCGCAAAGCCGTAAAGGCATCGCACAGTGGATCCATTTGTCGTCAAGACCTTGTTGAATGATGTTGTCCAGCTCACCGCTCAACACATCGTGTTGGTGGGAGTTTCCTGTGGCGCCGCCGTAATCTTGGGGGTCGGTTTGGGTATTCTCGGCACCCGGCACGCCCGCTTGCGCCAGGCATCCGTGGCGGTCGCCAGCGTTTTGCAGACAATTCCCAGCTTGGCGTTGTTCGGTTTTTTGCTTCCGGTACCTCTAATAGGAGGAATCGGTGAGCACACCGCCATTATCTGTTTGGTCTTGTACTCGCTGCTGCCGATTTTGCGAAATACTATTGTCGGCATTACGACGGTGGATGCGCCGGTTCGGGACGCCGCGATAGCGATGGGAATGACGGACTATCAACTGTTGCGCATGGTGGAACTGCCGCTCGCGGCCCCCGCGATTCTCGCCGGAATACGAATCGCTCTAGTGACCAACATCGGCACCGCTGTAATCGCCGCGGTCATCGGCGGCGGCGGTTTAGGCGTCCTGATTTTTCGAGGCGTAGCATCCGTTGACACGTTGCAGATTCTGGCCGGTGCAATTCCTGCCGCCATGTTGGCCTTGCTTGCGGATGGAGGCATGAACTTGCTGGAACGGCGGATCAGGACAGCATGAGGCTGCGTCCGCTTGCAGTTGCCATTGCCGGCCTGTCGTTGTGGTCCTGCTCACGCGCCGGCAATACGGTCATCGGTTCGAAAAATTTTACCGAGTCTTTGATTCTCGGTGAGATTGCGGCTCAACAGTTGGAGCGAAAGCTGCACGTTCGCGTGGAGCGCAAACTCGATTTGGGCGGCACGCTGCTGGCGCATCAGGCGATCGTCAAGGGCGACATAGATATCTACCCTGAATACACCGGCACTGGAAGCAGTGTGGTGCTCAAGCAAAGTATTCCGGACGATCCTCTGCGCGCCTACATGGCCGTCAAGGACGCCTATCTGCGCCGCTTTCGGCTGGTGTGGCTGCCCCCGTTGGGTTTCAGCGACACCTTCGCCATCGTCGTTCGAACGCCCGACGCGCGGCGTCTGAGTTCGCGGAATCTTTCTACCGCCGCTTCGCGTGCATGGCGTCTTGGTGTCGGCTATGAATTCATCACGCGGCCCGATGGATTACGCAGGCTTGATGAAGTATATGGCTTTCATTGGGATGGGACGCCGAAGAGCATGGATTTAGGCTTGCTGTATCAGGCATTAGGCCGGAAGCAGGTCGATATGGCGTCGGCAAATTCCACGGATGCTCAATTGACGGAACCGCAATTTACGATGCTGCAGGATGACAAGCATGCATTCCCGCCATATAGCGCCTGCTTCGTGGTGCGAAAGTCGCTTCTCGATCAGCAGCCGCACGTCGGATTAGTGTTGACCATGCTTTCGAATCATCTGGACGCAGAAACCATGCGCAGCCTGAATAGAAAAGTCGACATCGATCATCAACCGGTAGCGAAGGTGGCGAAAGATTTTCTGGCAACACAGCAATAAGCAAAATGAAGAATTGACTGAACGCGAAAGATGATTAACAAGCTGGTTATTGAAAATTTGAAGCACCGCTGGGTGCGGACATTGCTGGCCGCTCTGGTGGTGGGTGTACAGGTCATGTCCATTCTGATGCTCATTGGGCTCAGCCGGGGATTGCTCCAGGAATCGGCGCAGCGCGCGCGCGGATCTGGCGCCGACATCTTCCTGAAGCCCGATACGCAAGGAACGTTTTCTTTTTCCTCGGGACAATTGAACCAAGCGTTCGTTCCCTTCGTTCGGAAACAGCCTCACGTGGCTCAAGCGGTGGGAGTTCTATCCGCCAACGTCAAGTTGATTACCACAATTAATGGTGTCGATTTTCCTGAATTTGAAAAGCTGAGCGGCGGCTTTCATTTCCAGGGCGGCGGTCCGCCCTCTGGCCCAAACGATCTCGTCGTCGATGCTGCTTATGCGCGCGAAAATGGCCTGCATGTCGGCCAGACCGTGATGCTCTTAAATCATGCGTGGCGTTTAAGCGGAATAGTGGAAGGCGGAGTGCTTGGACGTTTGGTCGTCCCCCTCACGACGCTTCAGCAACTCACCGGCAATGCAACGCCTCCGCGCATTTCAGAGATTTTGGTGAAGTTGGACAATCCCTCGCTGACGAGTGAGGAAGTGACGCATTTCAATGAGTTGCTCAAAGGGAACTTGCAAGCCATCTCGGTAGGAGATTTTGTAGCACAGTTTAGTGTGAACAACATTCCCGCGTTACAAGCGTTCATCGCCGTTATAACGATAATGGCCGTGGTGGTGGGTTTTCTGGTTGTCTTCCTTTCGATGTATACAGCCGTCGTGGAACGAACCAGGGAAATCGGAATATTGAAGGCCCTCGGCGCCAAGCCCGCCACCGTGTTGGACATTCTGGTGCGGGAGGCGGTGCTGTTGGCCGTGGCCGGATGTGTATTAGGCATCGGGCTCTCCTACGCCGCGCGGGTGCTCATCACGGCTTGGATGCCCGCTTCACTAGCTGTCATAAATACTCCTGATTGGTGGCCCAAGGCGGGCGCAATCGCGCTGGCTGGCGCATTGTTGGGCGCCATCTATCCAGGCTTAAAAGCGGCCCGTCAGGATGCCATAGAGGCGCTTGCTTATGAGTAGCGCTGTGCCGAACACAAATCCTCAGACCGATCCCATCATCCTGGTTCGCGGCCTCACCAAAACCTATCACGTGGGTGATGTAGACGTACACGCGCTACGCGGTGTCGATCTCAACGTCCAGCGCGGCGAATTCCTTTCCGTTATCGGCCCCTCCGGTTCCGGTAAGTCGACGCTGTTTCACATTCTCGGCGGCCTTGCTCCGCCAAGCGGCGGCGAGGTCTTCATTGATGGCGTGGATCTTCGGAAGCTCACCGAAAATCAGCGAACCGAATTGCGGCAGCGCAAGATCGGGTTCGTCTTCCAAAAATATAATCTTCTGCCTACTCTGACGGCTCGCGACAACATCGCGCTGGCGCAAGCGTTGGGACATGCGGATTCACGGCCATCCAATTTCGATGAGATCCTGCAGCTTCTGGGCATCAAACACCGGCTCGATCATAAGCCGCGTGCGCTTTCTGGCGGTGAGCAGCAGCGCGTTGCGATTGCGCGCGCGCTGGTCAATCAGCCAGCTATTTTGTTGGCAGACGAGCCGACCGGAAATCTGGACACTGAAAACTCCAACGCCGTGCTCGGTATCTTGCGCGACTTGAACAAGCGCACCGGCCAAACCATCTTGATGATCACGCACAATCCGGAAGCCGCGGCTTTCGCGGACCGCACGGTTACGATGCGCGACGGAAAGTGCTGCGACTGAATTATTCGGGAACGGCTATTACGCCGTCTTATGACACTGCTTCGCAGGGCAGCAGAAACTGAAATGTTGTGCCGGGACCGGTGCTAGGCTTCACCCAGATCCGTCCTCCCATGCGCTCCGCTGCGGCCTTACAGATGGCTAGACCGATTCCGGTACCCGAATATTGCCGTCCGTGCAACCGCTTGAAAACTCCGAAGATGTATTCGGATTTATCGCCGTCAATTCCGATTCCGTTGTCTTGAACCGAGAAAATCCAGCCTTCCGGAGTCCGCTCTGCGCTGACGTTGATTATTGGATCGGCATCCGAGCGGTATTTGATGCTGTTGCTGATCAGGTTCTGAAGAATCTGTACCAGCAGGATCTCGGTGCATCGCACTTGAGGCAGCGGCCCTGCTTCAATTGTCGCCTTGAAATCGTGAATGATTCCTTGCAAGCACTGTTTGACGTTTTCTAGGACCTCGTTGCAGTCAACCATGGTGCTGCAATCCTCATCGGATTCGCTAATAAAGATGTACTGCCGTAAATCGGTCAACAACGTTTCGAGGTGGGTTGCATTCTGATGCACCCAGGAAAGGCGTTCGAGTTCCTGTGCGCTGAGTTTCTCAGCGGCGGAGCGCTTAACCCATTGCGTATAGGCCAGCACCATGCGAACTGGTTCCTGTAGATCGTGACTGGCCGCCCACGCGAATTGCCGTAGCGCATCGTTCGAGCGGGTCAGTTCCACGGTTCGATCGGCCACTCGTCTTTCGAGATCTGCGTTGATGCGGCGAATGCGTTCTTCGGCTTGTACCTTTTCCGTGGCATCGCGGACCGCTGTCGTAATAAAAACGCCTTCATCGGTTTCGAACGCGCTGCAAGTCGTCTCAATCGGTAAGCGCCGGCCATCGCTGCAGATTCCTTCAAGCCGGATTTCGGGCAGCGCCGTTCCGAACTTTGCCTCGCCGTTGAACCGCAACTCGGGAGCGAGCCAGTTAGGTATGAAGCTGGTAACGTTTGAGCCGATAAGCCTCTCACGGTCATAGCCAAACAGAGTGTCAGTCCGGGAATTCGCGAGCCGTAGAATTCCGTCCGTGTCCGTGATGATCATGGCGTCGGGCGCCGCTTCGAGAACTGCCCGGAACTTTTGTTCTGTACGCGCCAACGCGTCGGCTTGCCGCCGCAGCATCTGTTGGCCGCGGCTTAGTTCGACGAAGACCCGGACTTTGCTTTTGAGAACTTCGGGAATGATGGGTTTGAACAGGAAATCGACCGCCCCCAAATCATATCCGCGGAAGAGTTGCTCATCGCTTCGGTAGCCGGTGAGAAATAAAATGGGGGTCTGGCTGGAGCGCTTTCGCGACCGGATCAACTCCGCGGTTTCGAAACCGTCTATCTCCGGCATTCGAACATCCAGAAGAATCGCCGCGAAATCGTGATCCAGACACAGCCGCAACGCGCTGGTTCCCGATTGGGCGAGAAGCAATTCTTGATCGAGCGGTTCGAGCACAGCCTGCAGCGCAAGCAGGTTGTCGGAATCGTCATCCACCAGCAGTATCTTGGCTCGTTCTGCTGGAAGCTCGTCTTGCGTTTTCATGCCGGCTGCGGGTGCGCCGATATCTACGCTCACAGCTCCCCTTCACCGCCTCCCGCGTGAACTCTATCCGCAGAAAGAGAAAGAGAGACTCGCATCACGGAGAACAGTTGATCGAGATCTACCGGCTTGGTCACGTAGTCCGTTGCGCCGGCCTGCAGGCATTTCTCGCGATCGCCTTTCATCGCTTTGGCCGTCAAAGCTATTATAGGAAGCGATTCGAATCTGGCATCCTGACGAATCGCCCTCATCGTCTTGTAGCCATCCATTTCCGGCATCATGATGTCGGTAAGCACGAGATCGATGTCTGGATTCTTGTTCAAAACCGCTATCCCCGCCCTGCCGTTTTCGGCGTGAAGGACTGTGACGTTCCGTTGTTCCAGCACGCTGGTCAGCGCAAAGATGTTGCGTACATCGTCATCGATGACCAACACCTTGCGTCCAGCTAATATCGGATCGTTCTGGCGAACGTTGGCAATATGTTGTTTCTGACGGTCGGTAAGCGAATCTTCCGAGCGGTGTACAACCAGAGCGGATTCGTCCAGCAGCCGCTCCAGGGATGGTGCATACCTCACGATGCTCGTTCGCGCCAGCCGGTACAAATCGGCGGCTTGCACGCCGCTCAGCTTGCGGCTACCGAATACGATAATGGGCGGCGCTTGGGGTGCAAGCTGTGTTTGCACACCCTCGATAAACTCGGTGCCCGCTACTTCGGAAAGCACCCAATCGACGACGATGGCATCGACGTATTCATTTGCCAATACCTGGGTGGCTTCTCGGTTGGATGACGCATGAATAAACTCGACGTCATTTCCGCCGATAAAATTGCAGGTCTCCTGCCGCAGCGGCTCGTTGGCCGTGATGAACAGGATCTTTTTACTGCGCGGCTTCATCGATTGCTGGATCAGCTCGAACACGTCCTCTAGCGCGGTTGGATCAGGCGCTTTTTGGGCGCACGTCATCGCTCCGAGTACGAAGCCGCGCCGGCTGTTGTCGATACTCGAAAGAACGTGAACCGGGATGTGCCGCGTGACCGGATCGTGCTTCAAGAAATCAAGCACTGTCCATCCGCTCATGTCGGGCAGTTTGACGTCGAGGGTAATCGCTCCCGGCTTAAACTCCCGGGCGAGCGTCAGTGCCGTGCTGCCGCGCAAGGCAATCAGCGCCTTCGCCCCGTTCTTGTGTGCTAGATCGACAATAATGCGCGCGAACGTGGGATCGTCTTCCACGATCAGCAGCACCTTGTCGCCCGCTTCAATCTGATGGCGGTCGTCATCGACTATCAAATCGTGATCCGACAGCCAGTTGGGAACCGAAAGAGCGCCCATTTCGAACCGCACATCCTCATCGCGTGTGATCCATACGCGCATGACAGAGAAAAGCAGCTCCAGATCCACCGGTTTTGTCACATAGTCGGATGCGCCGGCCTGCAGGCATTTCTCGCGATCGCCCTTCATGGCTTTGGCAGTTAGCGCAATGATCGGCAGCGATTTGAATTCGGGAATGTGCCGGATGGCTCGCGTGGTTTCGTAGCCGTCCATTTCCGGCATCATCACGTCCATGAGAACGATGTCTATGTCCTTCGTCGACCGAAGCATCTCAATGCCGGCGCGCCCGTTCTCGGCATGCAGCACATGAAGTTGATGTTGCTCGAGAACGCTGGTTAGGGCAAAGATATTGCGCAGATCGTCGTCGATGACCAGCACCTTACGGCCGGCAAGCGGCGGATCGGTTTGGCGCGTCTCTTCCAGAATCGTTCTTTGTTCATCGGAAAGGTCGCGTTCATGCCGATTTAACAACACGACCGTTTCCGCGAATAGCCGCTCAATCGACGGCGCGTATCGGACAGCGCTCCTGCGCGCGCAATTGTGAATTTCGCTGATCTGTTCGTCCGACAATTTTGCGGTACCGGAAACCACAATCGGCGGCACATAAGGCGATAGTTTCGATTGAACGGATTCCAGGAACTCGAAGCCCTCGTTGCTGGGCAACATCCAATCGAGAATGATCGTATCGATGTGCCGCTCATCGGTGATGACGGTAGCTTCATCGAGGCTCTGAATTCGAATGACGTTGATATCCGGACCACTAATCAGATGCTCGATATCATCCAGGCGGACATCATTTTGGCCGATAAGCAGCACATCCTTCGTGCGGCTCAACGTAGACTGTTGGATAATTTCGAAAGCCTCTTCAAGGCTTTCTTTCGTGAGCGCTTTTTGCAAGCAGCTCATGGCGCCAAGCTTAAATCCACGGCGATTATCTTCGTGACCTGACACGATATGGACTGGTATATGAGCGGTTGTGCGATCGTGTTTTAGGCGGTCGAGCAAAGACCAGCCGCTCATATCAGGCAAGCGAACGTCCAACGTGATCGCGCTGGGTTTAAATTCGCGCGCCAGGTTGATCGCTGTCGCGCCGCGCAATGCGATGAGCGCCTTTAGACCGTGGCTGTGCGCCAGATCCATCATGATGCGGGCGAACGTTACGTCGTCCTCGACGATGAGCAAGATGCGATCACCGGCCGAGATTAGATTACGGTCGTCATCGACTACCAAATCCTCAACCGCAACGGAGGTATTGGATGGCAAGATAACGTCAACATCGGCAGGTTCTGTGCCGGTCACCTTTCGCAGCGACGCTGTATCGATCGTCTCCACCTTTGGTGCCGACGCAATGTACGCTTGGGGCAGGTAAAGCGTGAATGTGCTGCCTCGTCCGACGGCGCTTTGCAAACGAATTTCGCCGCCGAGGAGCCGTGCAAGCTCCCGGCTGATGGAAAGTCCCAAACCGGTTCCGCCGTATTTACGGCTCGTGGTGCCATCGGCTTGTTGGAACGCTTCGAAAATGATTCGTTGTTTCTCCTGTGCAATGCCAATACCGGTATCTGTAACGGAAAACGCGATCACATTCTTGGCACGGCTCAATACCGGATGCGCTTTGCTCCAGCCATCGGGGGCTCGGTCGATTTTCAGGCGAACAGAGCCGTGTTCGGTAAATTTCAGCGCGTTGGAAAGCAGATTCTTGAGCACCTGCTGCAAACGCTTTGCGTCCGTGCGAATGACTTCAGCAGAAACTTGGGGATCGACATCAATGGCGAATTCAATGCCTTTGCCGTCCGCGACGTGACGGAAGGTGCGGGTGCAATAGTCTTGCAATTCAACGAAGCGAACATTGCCAACCTCGACGTCCATCTTGCCCGACTCGATCTTAGATAGATCGAGAATGTCGTTGATCAGCGCCAGCAAGTCCGTGCCGGACGAGTGTATGGTTTCAGCGAACTTAATCTGCTTGGAATTGAGATTTCCTTCAGTATTGTCGGCGAGAACGCGCGCAAGGATCAATAAGTTGTTGAGCGGCGTGCGCAGTTCATGCGACATGTTGGCAAGGAACTCGCTCTTGTACTTGGAGGTGAGGGCAAGTTGCTCGGCCTTTTCTTCTAGCGCTTGCTTGGCTTGTTCAATTTCGCGGTTTTTCGCTTCGACTTCCGTATTTTGTTCAGCCAGAAGCTGCGCTTTCTCCTGCAGTTCGGCGTTCGTTTTTTGCAGCTCTTCGGCAAGCGCCTGACTTTGAGTCAGAAGCTGCTCGGTGCGCATAGTTGCGGCGATCGTGTTCAACACGATTCCGATACTTTCGGTGAGTTGGTCAAGAAACGCAAGGTGGATGTCAGAAAGTTGCTGGAACGACGCAAGCTCGACTACCGCCTTCACCTCGCGTTCGAACAGCACCGGGAGCACAACCACGTTAATCGGGGTGGCGGAGCCAAGGCTTGAGCTGATGCGAATGTACTCTTTAGGGACATTTCGCACAAGAATGCGCTGCTTCTGTTTTGCGCATTCTCCAACCAACCCTTGGCCGACGGTAAACTGCTTCGGCAGGTTGTCGCTGCTGTCGTACGCGTACCCAGCCATGAATTTCATAATTACTTTGCCATTGTTAGGCTCGGCAATATAGAATGTCCCCCGCTGGGCGCTGACAAGCGGAGCGAGTTCTGACAGCAAGAGTTCGGCGACGGTAAGAAGATCGCGTTGCCCTTGCACCATGCGTGTGAACTTCGCGATGTTGGTCTTCAACCAATCCTGTTCGGTATTCTTGCGCGTCGTTTCTGCGAGATTTCCAATCATCTCGTTGACGTTGTCTTTGAGCGCAGCCACTTCGCCGAGCGCCTCGACAGTGATTGAGCGCGTCAAATCGCCTTTGGTGACTGCCGTGGCAACCTCGGCAATGGCTCGAACCTGTGTTGTGAGGTTGGCCGCAAGCTGATTGACGTTATCGGTAAGGCCTCGCCAGATTCCGGCGGCGCCAGGAACGCGCGCTTGACCTCCCAATTTCCCTTCGATGCCTACTTCGCGTGCGACAGTCGTGACTTGATCGGCAAACGTCGCCAGCGTGTCGATCATGGCGTTGATCGTGTCCGCAAGTTCCGCGATTTCCCCTTTGGTCTCAAGAATCAGCTTGCGCTCAAGATCGCCGTTCGCAACCGCAGTGACGACTTTCGCGATACCGCGAACCTGCGTAGTGAGATTGGCAGCCATGAGGTTGACGGAATCTGTAAGATCTTTCCAAGTGCCGCCAACACCGCGTACTTCGGCTTGTCCGCCGAGCTTGCCTTCGGTTCCGACTTCGCGCGCCACGCGAGTAACTTCGGAGGCAAACGAATTGAGCTGGTCGACCATCGTGTTGATGGTGTTTTTCAGCTCTAGGATCTCGCCGCGCACGTCGACAGTGATCTTACGCGACAGATCGCCCATGGCGACCGCCGTCGTGACCTGCGCGATGTTGCGAACCTGATTCGTCAGGTTCGACGCCATTGAGTTGACCGATTCAGTGAGGTCTTTCCATGTGCCGGCAACGCCGTACACGTCGGCCTGTCCACCGAGCTTGCCTTCAGTTCCGACTTCGCGCGCCACGCGAGTAACTTCCGAAGCGAACGAAGAAAGCTGATCGACCATCGTATTGATGGTCTCTTTTAACGCCAGAATTTCGCCGCGTGCGTCGACGGTGATTTTCCGTGAAAGATCGCCTTTAGCAACCGCCGTGGTGACGTCAGCGATATTACGGACTTGGGCCGTGAGATTCGAGGCCATGGAATTTACGGATTCGGTGAGGTCTTTCCATGTACCGGCAACGCCGCGAACGTCCGCTTGTCCGCCCAGCTTTCCTTCGGTGCCAACCTCGCGAGCTACACGCGTGACTTCTGAAGCGAACGCATTGAGCTGGTCGACCATTGTGTTGATGGTGTTCTTGAGCTCGAGAATTTCGCCGCGCGCATCGACGGTGATCTTCGTGGTGAGATCGCCTTTCGCTACGGCGGTAGTTACTCCAGCGATGTTGCGCACCTGATTAGTAAGGTTCGACGCCATGGAGTTGACCGAATCGGTGAGATCTTTCCAGGTGCCTGCGACGCCCCGAACGTCTGCCTGCCCACCGAGTTTTCCTTCGGTGCCGACTTCGCGTGCCACGCGCGTCACTTCGGAAGCGAACGACGATAGTTGATCCACCATCGTGTTGATGGTGTTCTTGAGCTCCAGAATTTCGCCGCGCGCATCGACGGTAATTTTCCGCGAGAGATCACCTCGCGCCACCGCGGTTGTGACTTCAGCGATATTACGAACCTGATTGGTCAGATTCGAGCCCATGAAGTTGACGGATTCCGTCAAATCACGCCAAGTGCCGGCCACACCGCGAACGTCAGCCTGACCGCCCAGGCGGCCTTCAGTGCCCACCTCTCGCGCCACACGCGTAACTTCAGAAGCGAAGGCATTGAGCTGATCCACCATCGTGTTGATGGTGTTCTTCAGTTCAAGGATTTCGCCGCGTACGTCGACGGTGATTTTGCGCGACAGGTCGCCGCGCGCGACGGCGGTAGTTACTTCGGCAATGTTGCGGACCTGCGCGGTGAGATTGCCGGCCATCGAATTGACCGATTCGGTAAGGTCGCGCCAAGTGCCCGCAACGCCTTTCACATCAGCTTGGCCGCCCAGCTTGCCTTCGGTGCCGACTTCGCGCGCGACGCGCGTAACTTCGGAGGCAAAGGACGAAAGCTGATCCACCATCGTGTTGATGGTGTTCTTCAGTTCAAGGATTTCGCCGCGCACTTCCACCGTGATTTTGCGCGACAGATCACCCTTTGCCACGGCTGTGGTCACTTCAGCAATGTTTCGAACCTGATTCGTCAGGTTCGAAGCCATAGAGTTCACCGAATCCGTCAGATCGTTCCAGACACCGCCGACGGCTTTCACATCTGCTTGGCCGCCCAGCTTGCCTTCCGTGCCGACCTCGCGCGCCACGCGCGTCACTTCCGACGCGAACGACGAAAGCTGATCGACCATCGTGTTGATGGTGTTCTTCAGCTCCAAAATCTCGCCACGCACGTCGACGGTGATTTTGCGCGAAAGATCGCCATTTGCGACAGCGGTGGTAACTTCGGCAATGTTGCGGACCTGTGCAGTCAGGTTACCGGCCATCGAATTGACCGAATCCGTCAAGTCTTTCCACACCCCGCCAACGCCTCGCACATGCGCTTGACCGCCTAGTTCGCCTTCCGTGCCCACCTCGCGGGCAACACGGGTAACCTCGGATGCGAAGGCATTGAGCTGATCGACCATCGTGTTGATGGTGTTCTTCAATTCAAGGATTTCGCCCAAGACATCGACGGTGATCTTACGCGAGAGATCGCCATTCGCAACAGCGGTAGTAACTTCGGCGATGTTGCGGACCTGTGCAGTCAAGTTGCCGGCCATCGAATTGACGGAATCCGTCAGATCTTTCCAAACCCCGCCGACTCCTTTAACTACGGCTTGACCGCCTAGCTTGCCTTCCGTGCCCACCTCACGAGCGACACGCGTGACCTCAGAGGCAAAGGACGAAAGCTGATCCACCATCGTGTTGATGGTGTTCTTCAATTCAAGAATCTCGCCGCGCACGTCGACGGTGATTTTTCGAGAGAGATCTCCGTTCGCAACGGCAGTCGTGACTTCCGCGATATTACGCACCTGAGCAGTCAAGTTGCTGCCCATCGAGTTCACGGAATCTGTGAGATCTTTCCAGACGCCGCCAACGCCCTTGACGATGGCTTGGCCCCCCAATTTGCCCTCAGTACCGACTTCGCGGGCCACGCGCGTAACTTCAGAAGCAAATGACGAAAGCTGGTCCACCATGGTGTTGATGGTGTTCTTGAGTTCCAGAATTTCGCCTTGAACGCTGACGGTGATTTTGCGCGATAAATCGCCACGAGCGACGGCTGTTGTGACTTCCGCGATGTTGCGGACTTGGCCGGTCAAATTGCCGGCCATCAGATTGACGGAATCGGTAAGGTCTTTCCACGTGCCAGCTACGCCACGTACTTCGGCCTGACCGCCGAGTTTCCCTTCGGTGCCGACCTCACGAGCGACACGCGTGACCTCCGATGCAAATGAGGAAAGCTGATCGACCATGGTGTTGATGGTGTCTTTCAGTTCCAGGATTTCGCCCTGAACGTTGACGGTGATTTTGCGGGAAAGGTCGCCCTTGGCGACCGCTGTAGTAACTTCGGCGATGTTGCGAACCTGCGCTGTAAGATTCGAAGCCATGGAGTTCACCGAGTCGGTGAGATCTTTCCACGTGCCCGCAACACCGGTCACAACGGCCTGACCGCCTAATTTACCGTCAGTCCCAACCTCGCGTGCAACACGCGTCACTTCCGAAGCGAAAGAGGAGAGCTGGTCGACCATCGTGTTGATGGTGTCCTTCAGCTCAAGGATTTCACCCTGAACGTTGACGGTGATTTTGCGGGAAAGATCGCCCTTGGCAACGGCGGTTGTTACTTCAGCTATGTTCCGAACCTGGTTGGTCAAGTTCGAAGCCATGGAGTTCACCGAGTCGGTGAGATCTTTCCAAGTGCCGGCGACACCGGTGACGACGGCTTGGCCGCCCAGCTTTCCTTCGGTGCCCACTTCGCGGGCAACGCGTGTCACTTCCGACGCGAACGAATTCAACTGGTCGACCATGGTGTTCACAACGCGCGCGGTACGCACGAATTCACCCTGGAGCGGCCGGCCTTCCACTTCAAGCGACATTTTTTGAGAGAGGTCGCCCTGGGCGACGGCGCCGATGACGCGGGCTATCTCGGTGGAGGGCTGCACCAGATCGGAGATCAGGCTATTGACAGAATTGACGCACGCGCCCCAACCACCGGAACCTGTGGCGAGAAACGCGCGTTGATTGATTTTGCCTTCTTTGCCTACTGCCGTGCTAACACGCGACAGTTCGTTGGCCATTGACTCATTGAGCTCAAAGATTTCGTTTAAGGTGTCGGCAATCTTCCCGGCTAAACCAGTTTGATCGACTGGTAAGCGGGCCGAAAAGTCACCCTTGCGGAATGCCACTAGCACCGCAAGTAATTCCCTCGCGTTCACTTCTTCGGTAAATGAACTCATTTACACTCCTGATGCCTTTCAAAGTGCACCGCGTCCCTCCGAAGTCCACTAAGTTATGGCAGTACAGTTAAAAACATAGCAGCCAGATTGGTGGGTTGCCTAACAATATTTGAATATGGATTTTAATGGTTGGCGCGCCCTAACCCAGCGGGCGAGTGGCAATATAGATCCACACGTAACGGTACCCTTGCGCCGAGGAGGGAGTTGGCTCCGCTAAGATAGTCGGCGGCAGACGATGAACCGACGGGATTTTATTAGCCTTACGCTGGCAAGCGGCGCATTTTCACAGGTACGAGCGCAGGAAGCGGCTCAGCCCCCACCAGTTCAGCCAGACGTGAAAACCGTTCTGGTTATGTTCAAGTGTCACTTCGATTTGGGATTTATCGACACCCAGGCCGGCGTGATGCGCAAATACTTTCAAAATTATTTCCCGCGCGCCATTCAGATAGCCAAGAATATGCGCGATGCCGGTCAAGATCGATATATCTGGACTACGGGATCCTGGTTAATTTACGAGTATCTGGAGCAGGCCAACAGCGAAGAGCGCGGCGGTATGGAGCAAGCACTGCACGACGGCGATATCGCTTGGCACGCTCTTCCTTTCAGTTGGCAGACCGAGTTAATGGATCGGTCAATGATTGCCGGTGCGATTGGATTATCGAAATCGCTTGACCGCCGTTTCGGGCGCACGACGACAGGCGCCAAGATGACCGATGTGCCCGGTCATAGCCGGGGCTTGATCGGACCGCTCTCCGAGAATGGCGTAACGTTTCTGGACATTGGCGTGAATTCGGCAAGCACGCCTCCAGACGTTCCGTCCCTCTTTGTATGGAAAGACCCGAACGGCCGCTCGATCAACATGATGTATCACCGCCGTGAATATGGCGGCGTGGTACGCGTGCCGGGAGCGGATCTCGCGATTGACGTCGAAGTGCGCAACGACAACAGCGGCCCTCACACCGTTGCGGAGATCAGAGCGATTTACGCAAGATTGCGAAAGCAGTTTCCGAACGCGAAGGTCCGGGCCAGCAATCTAACCGAAATTGCAAATGCAATTAGTCCGTTTCGGAATAGCTTGCCGACAGTAACTCAAGAAATTGGCGATACGTGGATTTATGGAGCAGGCAGCGATCCTGTCAAGGTAGCTCATTATCGCGAGATACTGCGGCTACGCCGTCAGTGGGTAAATGAAGGCCGTTGGCAGGCTGGCGGCGCGGCGGACGTTGCACTTTTGCGCCGGTTTTCATTGGCTGTCGAGCACACCTGGGGAACGGACACCAAAACGTGGCTCGATTTCGATCACTACACGCCGCATGACTTATCTCAGATGCTCGATACGCCGCATTACCAGACGGTGACGAAGAGCTGGGAAGAGAAGCGCGATGACATTAATCAGGGTGTGGCGAGTTTGCCTGCTGCATTTCGACAAGAAGCTATGCAGCATATCTCCGGCCTTAAGCCCGGCGTGCCCGCACTTTACGGTCTAAAACCTCATCGCACCGAAGACTTACTCGAAACGGCGCACTTCACTATCGGTTTGGACACGAAAACCGGCGCGATTCGAACGCTGCGCAGTAAGTCCTTGTCAAGAGATTGGGGCGGGGAACAACATCCGCTCGGCCTTTTCGCCTATCAGACGTTATCGAAGGCAGACTATGATCGCTTTCTGGCCAGTTACGTGACCAGTAAAGCCGATTGGGCGCCGAAAGATTTTGGAAAGCCGAATATCGATCATTTCGGAGCACAAAGCAAAACCTGGATGCCGAAGGTCAAAGACTGCTGGGCTGGGAAAGATCAACAAGGATACCGGCTTGTTGCGCAACTCGAAATTGACGATCCGGCAAGCGAGCGCGCTGGTCTTGTAGCTTGGCCGCAGCAGATGTATTTGGAAGTAATTCTTCCCGATAAGGAACCGGCGGTTCACCTCAATTTCTCCTGGTTCGGCAAGAAAGCTAATCGACTGCCCGAAGCTTTGTGGCTCACGTTCCAGCCGAACACCCCCGAGCAGCGGCATTGGATGTTAGACAAAGTCGACCAGCCGGTTTCTCCATTCGACGTGGTTCGCGGAGGCAACCGGCATATGCATGGCGTCTTAACGGGAATAACTTACAAAGACGCGAAGGGCGCGTTGACAATCGAGACAATGGATGCTCCGGTCTTAGCCCTTGGAGAGCGATCGCCTATTTTCTTTTCTGAAGATCAGCCGCAGATCGACAAGGGTATTCACTTCAGCCTCTTCAACAATGGATGGGGCACTAACTACATCCAGTGGTTTGGAGAGGATATGCGATTTCGTTTTACTCTGCGGACCTAGCGGAAGTAACGCTCATTCCGTCAACTCGACGCCTGCTTCGAATTTCAACACCGCGCGTCCTAGGTGTATTTCGTCTCCGGATTTCAGCAACGTTCCTCGCGTTCCTCGATGAACAGGCTGGCTCAATCCGTCGCGAACGATCCAGATTCCGCAGTTCGCTTCGCCCTTATAGTTGCGGTCATTGAAGATGCGGCACTCGCCTGTTTTTGCCGACCGGCTGATGTGCGCGTGTTCGCGCGATACGGTGCCGTTGCGTTCACTATCCTCGGTAAATGCCAGATCGTTGCGTCGCGCAGGACCGCCGGCGCGAAACACTTCCACCGTTCTACCGATATTCAGCCGCGCCTTATTGATTGGAATTTCACGCACGTTCGCTGCGCCTTCCATCACAATCAGCCTGCCCGAGCCGTTTGGCGTTGCTGTTTGAGATTCCGGCGTCCGTTGCAATGTCTCGACAACAATCCACGGTTCGCGTTCGAGCGGCAAAACCGAAGTCGCGGCAATGTTGACTTGCAGGTCCGAAGGGAATCGATAGTTTGAGCGGCTAAGCGATGTCTTTATTTCTTTTGCGAAGTACGAGGATAAGAAGTCGCCTTCAAAGACGCTGACTTGGTTTTCAGGCACGCCGCGTAGCTGCACGTTAATAAGATTGAACGGAAATACATATTTGCCGCTTGCCCTGTGGCTCTTCGCCTTTACGGCATCCAGCACGGCCAGCCGGATTTCAGCCATTTCCGGCGCATCCTTCGATATTCGGTTGCTGCCGAAGGGCGTCTCAAAGATCGCCTTGCCTAGCTTCTCAAACACAGTGGAGATCGCCATCCCTACTGCACCTCCGCGGAATTCCCCTTGATTATCCCTAATTGCTGCGCGGCTTCGACAACTTGCCGTGCAATCGGCGCGGCAAACTTCGCGCCGTATCCGCCGTGTTCTACCACCACGGCAAACGCAATCTGCTGATCGTGCGGCGAGTTATACGGCGCAAATCCGGCAAACCAGGAGTGCGGGTCGCCCGAATCTAACTGCGCCGTGCCGGTCTTTCCTGCTACATCCACCGCTATACCTGTCATCGCTGTGCGGGCCGTGCCGCCGGTAACAACAGACCGCATGGCTTTTTGCAGGAATGCTGCCGAATCCGGCGCGAGTATCGTCAGAGGCGGATCTGTTCGCGTGTTGCTGGCATCGCTCACCCAGCGGCCTTCGACCATCGTGCCGCCTTCGGCAATTGTTGCCGCCACGCGCGCCATCTTGAATGGCGTCGTTAAGAGCGGTCCCTGGCCGTAGGCGGCAAACGGCATCATCTTTTTCAGATCCTTCAGTTCGCCTGATGGAATGCCCAGCAACTCCGTGGTGTCGCGCAAGGCTTTTGCGCCCACGTTGTACACGCCCAATTGCGCAAAGTACGCGTTACAAGACACTGTAATTGCGCTGAACATATTCAACGTGCCATGAGCATGATCTTGAATATCATCGCGGATAGGCCGGCGCCAACCGGGAATAATCGTGCCGACCCGGCCATCGCCTAGTCCATGGCAGTTGTACGTCTTCTCTGTTGCTCTCGGATCTAATCGCAACGCCGCCATCGCGGTCACTAGCTTGAATGTCGATCCAGGCGGATACTGCCCATATCGTGCCCGATCCAGCAGTTCGTCGGGAGTGGGCACCGTGCTCACCGGCTCAGGCCAACTCAGGAGAGCTAAGACGTCCCCGTTCGCCGGATTCATCACCACCATCGCGCCCTTTTTGCCTGCAGCTTGTAATTGATTCCGCAGGATCTCCGCGATCTTGAGCTGCAAGCGAACATCGATTGTCGTGTGAACGTCGCGATCGCGGCTTAGCAGTGCCAGTAACAGAGGATTGGTCTTCTGATGCCGGTATCGCACGACCGGCGCCAAATCTGAATAGTCTTTATAGCCTTGCAGCCGAGCATTAGAATCGTGCTCTACAAGCGAGGCATTGGTCGCGTGAAAGTTTTCGCCCGTCCGGAGATCGCCCAGCAAGTGAACGGTCGCCGCGCCGAACGGATACAGCCTGCTATCCAGCCGCGCACAGGCAGTGTCGATGTCGATGCCCAGCTTCTGGTAATCAGCCCGCCGCGTCTCTAATTCAGCCCAATTACTTGTCGCTAACAACACGCCATTGCGGTCGAAAATATCCCCGCGCGGAATTGATGCGGCCAACAGGTTCAAGCGTGGATTGTGCTGCGGACGCTTGACACCGTCCTGGGTAAACACATGGGCATCCTTTATTAGAAGCGCCTGATCTTGAAAGGCTTCTAACGACACGGCACGATACACCAGCGCCATTCCGCAGACACCGAGGGCGCACGCCAAAACTGCCGCAGGTATCTTAAAAAAGCTTTCGAGCTGTTCTTCGCGCTCGAGTTCCTCTAATTCGTCGGCCGTGGTCTCAAGTTTCGCGGTCTGATTGGAAATTCCCGCGAGCACGGCAAAGATGAAAAAGTTCGCGAGCATCGCCGTATTACCGGAACTTAGAAACGGCGATACGACGCCCGAAAGCGGAATCGCACCCAGCACTCCACCTGAAATTAAGAGCATTTCGAGGGCAAGTAGCGTTGCAAGACCGAGCGCCAAAAACATGGCGTACTCATCCGGCGCGCGTAGCGCGATGCGGAAACTGCGATGTATTAGCACTGCGAACAAGAGGAAAATCGCGATTACTCCGGGCAAACCCCACTCTTCGGCAATCGCTGGCAGCACCAAGTCCGTATGACCTGCGGGAATGACGCTGGGGTCACCCCAACCGGGACCCGACCCCCAAGGACCGCCAGTTGCAAACGCCCACAGCGAGTGCGCAAGTTGATCGCCGCCGTGCACGTTGTTGTCCCACGGCGATAGCCACATAGAAACGCGGTCCACCACCGTATGCGGCGTACCCAGGTGGTACCCGATAGAAACTCCCGCAACGAGTGCCGCAACGCCTAAAAGAGCAAGCCCGGAGCGGCCACGCGCGACAGCAAACAGGCTTAAGAACGTGAAGCCAATAACCAATGCCGGCCCCATATCCTTCAGCACGAAAAACAGAATCAGCGCGCAGATCACACCGCACATGACCGGCAATGCATCGCTGAATCGCGGCAGGCGTAACCAGCGCAGCACAATAGTGCGCGGATGCAGATCACGCAAATGTTCCCAGTTGCGCGCGAAATATCCCGCCAGGAAAAAAACCAGTAGAATCTTTACAGCCTCCACCGGCTGAAACGGCCCAAGGTTTACTTTCGCGTCGCTACCTGTCGGACCGGAGCCGAACACGAGTAACGCCAGAAACAACCCGAGCGCGAGGAGCAACGGTGTATAAATCCAGCGCGAAAACTGCCGGTATTGAAAAGCACGAAACAACGGCAGGAGAAGTGTCGCGCAACCGATCACTACTCCCCACGCGAACTTTTTGAATTCGAGCGTGTCGCGCAGAGGATCGCGTAAACTCACCATCAGAATCAAGCCCAATCCGGTGAGTATCTGCAATGCCGGTAGAATTGCGCCATCGCCTCGGAATCGCAGCAGGCGCCACGCAAAGTGAACCAACCAAAATGCCGCGAGATATGCGGCTATCCACAAGACAAAAGTCCTGGTGAACTCTTGCGGTGTTCGCACAATCACCAACGGCTTTATCTTCAAAAGAGGAATTGGTTGCCGGCGACCCTGAGCGTCCGGCGTGGCCATTCTGATGTGAGCCAGTGCGCCGATGTTTGGCAAGTGCCGGTGCTGGGCGGAATAGTCATAGATCTGCTCCGCGACCAACTTGCGTTCGTTCGCATCGCCAATGGACTGGAGCGCCGGTAGCAACTCGTCCGCGCTCTCGACTGCGTTCACGTTCAGCAGTTCGCCACGCTGCCGCCGCGCTTCGATATCTGCAAAGTCCTGAGTCTTTGCGATCAATACCGCGACAAGCCCGCAGGCAACCACGGCCGATGCGCCCGCAAGCCAAAAGAACTCTAGCCTTCGTTCGACTGGTTTTGCTCGCCTCTCACCACTCGCGAGCTTCGCGGCGAGAGCGCTTTCCCAAGTCTTTGTGACGCCCATGGTTTCCTATCGGTAAACACGCCAGGTGAAGGTGTGCTTAGCATGCGCTCGTGGTGGCGCCGCAGCGTGCAAACTGGCGGTTTGCAGGTTCGCTTCCTCCAATTGATCCTGCTGGAGCTGATCGAGCGCGGTACTTACATTGGAAAACCCGACAATGGGCT
Source organism: Bryobacteraceae bacterium (assembly GCA_035652115.1). Classification (GTDB taxonomy): domain Bacteria; phylum Acidobacteriota; class Terriglobia; order Bryobacterales; family Bryobacteraceae; genus Bog-105. The sequence continues at coordinate 13,184 of DASREJ010000269.1, read as the reverse complement.
CATATAACTTTCTTGCTCGATCCATGTCATCGCGAGCAAGGGTCAACCACTTGGCGCGCTCCGCCGCGGCTTGCGCGGACAGTTTCTTTGCTTTCGACAGTTCCGATTCAGCGCGATACAGATAACCGTCGGCTTCTTCTTCCGCTTCTCTCGGACCGAGCTTATATCCTGTTTGCTCGGCCTGATGCAACTCAGCTACTGTTTGCCCCACGTTGTGAAACGAATTGACGTATGCGCGCGCCAGCGCTAAATGCGGATCGGGCGAATGCGGCAGATAAGACGCGGCCAAACGGAAATTCTTGATGCTTGCTAACGCGTTCTGCTGGCTCAAACTTCGCGCCAACGTTGTGTATCCGTTGACCAGCGCCAGTTTGCCTTTGGCCGTTGCGTCGTTTGGATCGATCTCCAGCGCTTTTTCCAAACAAAGCCGAGCCTTAGCCCAGTCGAAATCGCGCAATTGGACGTCAGTGCTGCCGCGAAATTGGTCCAAGATATTGTCGGCTGCGTTAAGCAGGTTGTTTCGCATCAGCGCATCTAAGTCAGCGATAGGAGCCAATTGGGTCAGAATTCCGCCGCGCGTCTTCAATTGCTGATAGAGCGCCCAATCCGACACAATCACTTCATTGCTTTGATGAGCGTAATCCTTGGTGACGCGCAGCTTCGCGGCAGACGTCCAGAATCGGTAGGAATACGTGACGGGAATTAAGATGAGCAGCCCAGCGAGAATACCTGCTAGCAGGGCAATGGCGATATTAGAAAGCTCATTCCATTTCCGCGTCTTTGCCAGCACGACTCTCGCAACCGGTTTGGCGATTGCCTTTGTGGGCGCGCCATTGGCTGGCCGCGAGCCGTTTTTGACCGCTGTGGCGTTGGCGTCCCAGGCCGTTTGTCGCTCCGTCTCCGCTAGTGCCGTTTGCCCTTTGAGGAATGCGTGAAGGTCGCTCTCAAATGCCTGTGCCGACTCATACCGCTTCGCGATATCGCCAGCTAACGATTTCGCGATGATTGCCTTCAATCCGCTCGGACAGCTCTCCGGTAGGGCGCGCGGAGGACGCCGCGATTGAATCAGGTTTTCCAGCCGCCGCGTATCCTGTGCTTGATACGGCGGCATCCCGGCCACCATCTCATACAGGCTTATGCCGAGCGCCCACAGATCGGCGTGTTGATCTACCTGTGATTTGCTGATCCGTTCCGGCGAACAGTAGCTTGGGCTTCCCAGATTGTGGTGCGTGAGGTTGTGCGTCGAAGTGATCACCTTCGCGATGCCGAAATCAAGCAGCCGCAATTCATCCTGTGCGCTGATTTGAACGTTCGACGGTTTGACATCTCCGTGTACCACCGCGGTTTTGTGTCCGTCCATGTCGGAGATAAAGGAATGCAGAGTGCGCAACTGGCTACACAACTCTGCGGCGTAGCGAGCGGCCCTCTTACTGTCGATGCGTCGCTCTTTCTGCAAGATCTCCGCCAGCGTCCGGCCTTCGAAATACTCCATAGCGACGAAGAAGCAGCCGTTTTGCTCGCCGAATTCATAGATCGCCAAAATTCGCCGGTCAACCAGGTGCAGTTGCTTTTGCAGCAGAGCCCCGCGGCGCTCCGCTTCGATCACCATCTGCGTGTATTCGTCGTGTGAATCTTCGATTAGTTTCAGCACAACGGGACGTCCAGCTTCCGTATCGTGGGCCAGATATACGTCAGTCATGCTGCGGCTTAGCTTGCGCGTAATTTCGTACTTGCCAAATCTCTTACGCACGTACGACGTCGCGGACCCGCCGTGCGCACCTGAACTAATTGCGGACGATGACTCCCCCGAACCGTCCTGGGCATCTACATTCGGCGCACTTGTATCGAAATCCAGCACCCGCTTGCTCCTACGGCCAAAACCTTTGTATGCCGATCCAAAGCGCAATACCCAGAACCATGCCTATCAGCACCAGACACAAGTTCCTCAAAATGGGCCGCCAGCGTCCGGATTGCTCGCGAATGCGTGTGACTGCGTGCCTCTGCCGTGCTGCATTCAGCGCTCCAGCTTCGCGGCCGACAAACTCCGCGCCCGGCACAAACACGACGCTGATATTGTCCTTCCCCCCGGCGCGATTCGCCGCGTCAATGAGTTGATGGGCGATCTCATCGGGATCACCCTCATAGCGTTCCACGATCGACGAAATTTGAGCGGATGTCAGCACGTCGCTGAGCCCGTCGCTGCACAGCAGGAGGGCCGCATCAGGGCGAAATAAAAAGCTCTTTGTCTCCACAAACTCGGGGTCGTCCGCTTCATGTACCTGGGAGCCGACATCCCGGTACACTTCGTTCCGCCGGGGGTGGTTCATTGCCTCTTCTTCGGTCAACTCGCGTTTGTCTTCTTGTTCGCCGACTGGAGAATGGTCCGACGTTAATTTGCGAAGCTCTCCGTTCCAGGCTAAATACAACCTTGAATCTCCAACGTGCCCCACGGTCACGTGATCTTCGCGAGCCACCGCCAGCGTCAGGACACAGGCCATTCCCTTACACTCTGAATGTTCTTGCGCCAGTTGATAGATCTCATTATTGGCGGCTGAAATGGCTTCGCGCACTTCTCGTTCCAGATCGCTGTTGCCATCGAAGGATGCAGTTCGCTCCTGCAAGACCTGTAGCGCCATTTCTGCAGCAGTTTCCCCGGCGGCGTGGCCGCCCAATCCATCCACCACAAGAAACACGCCGCGCTTTTCGTCGGCAAACACGCGGTCTTCGTTGAGACTCCGCTGTAAACCGGGGTCGGAAGCAACCCCGGCGCGCCACGTGGTGTTCATTTTCATCGCTTCCAACTGCGCCAATTGAAGAACACAAATGACACTGCGAACAACAGCAACAGTACGTGCACGGGATGCAGCCGCAACAGCGTCATTTGCGCGCTTCGAAGTTTAGTGTAATCACTTCTCCCACGCCAATGTTCGCCCGGTCCGGCAGCGTCTCCGCCGCACCTTTACGCAAGCGTTTTCCTTCCATCCAAGTGCCGTTCGTGCTCAAGTCGGTGACGGAGAAAACTCCCGTTCCGGGATCTCGCTGAATCACCAAGTGTTCGCGCGACACTTCATCATTCGTATAGAGCGCCAGATCCATGGGCTGATCGTCGCCGCCACGGCCGATCCGTATTCTGTTTTGCGTCATTAAATAGACTTGGGGTCCCGAGTCGTCTTCATAGCGAATCTCGGCGAAGACAGGTTCGGCGTCATAATTGGCCTGGACTCGCGGTCCGGTCGTCCGATGACCCGACACCACGGGCTCGCGGCCCATCAATGTCGTTTTCATGCCGCGGTAGCCCGGTTCCGAGGTTTCGTTCAACTCCGAATGTATTTCGACATCGCCCTGTGGCACTTCCGGTTCCGGCAGGAATTCGATGCTCCATTCGCGTCCGGCAATCTTAAATTCCTTAGCGGATTTTGTGCGCCGCCTGATACCGAGCAGACCACTATCATTGTTGAGTTCCGTCACCCGTGCGCGTAGCGCTTTCCGCGCGTCGTCGATAACCAGGTCGAAAACGCCGCGCAGCATTGCGTGGTCTTGAGGATTGAGATAGACAGTAAATACACAAGGAAGGAGGACCGTGTACGTCATTTCGAAACGGCCCAATTCCATATTCCGGATGAGTTCGCCGATAATAACGTTCCCATCCAGGCGAGCTTCCCCTAATTTCGTGCCTCCGAGTTTTGGCTGCTGCCCCAAGCCGTTGCCTCCTTTTGGACTGACGTTTGCCTCAGTCGCCGGTTTCACGGACCCATTTCAACACCAGTAACACGATTACGTAGCCTAGTCCCCTCTGGTTCACGGCTATTTAGAAATCCTGCGGCGATCCCAGAACTGGGATTGAAAATTGCTTGCTTCTAGTTAATTATTATTATTATTCGGATTTTTATAAATGATGCCGCCCTTCATGACAAATGCAACCTTCTGCACAGCGGTCATGTCCTGTATCGGATCTCCCTCGACCGCTATGACGTCCGCGAAATAACCGGGCTTCAGTTGGCCGATCTGCTTCTCCCAACCCAGAATCTTCGATCCATTGAGTAAGTCGGCTTGTAGCACTTGAGCCGGTTTCATGCCGTACTGAACCATTAACACGAACTCGCGTGCTTGCGTGCCGTGCGGAAATGGACCGACGTCCGACCCCACAGCCATTGGCACCCCTGCGGCGAGTTGCTTCTTGAATTCCTGTGCGTGATAAGCAAGCTGCTGGTGTAGTCGCGCGCCAGCCGCCGGTGACGCCGCATGATCTGCAAAGTATTCCGAAATCGTGAACGTGGGTACCGCGGGTATTTGCTTCTCTCGCATGATGCGCATGGTTTCTTCGCTCAACTGGTCGGCGTGATCGATGGCTTCAACGCCCGCTTGTGCCGCATACAGCGTACCCGGCTCGCCTGTTGCATGAACGCCGACGCGTTTTCCGACTCGCGCGGTTTCCTGCACCGCTGCTGAGAGTTGCGCCTCCGTGTACTGATACGGTGTCGAGAATTTTCCGTCGCGAAAGCTGTCGCGCCCAGTCTCATAGATCTTGATGAAGTCTGCGCCCTCCTTGATCTGTTCGCGGATCACTTCAATCAACTCGTCGATGTTGTTCGCGTAGGTGGCGTTCGAAAGTACATGTTGCGCGGGATTGTAGCGGATGGCGTCTTCATGTCCGCCCAGCAGATCGACGGCGTTGCCGCTGATTCGAAGCCGCGGTCCGGGAATTAAGCCTTGATTGATGGCGTTCCGCACAGCGGTGTCGGCCGACCCAGCGCCTTCGGTTCCCATGTCGCGCTCGGCGGTGAAGCCGGCCATCAGGTCGTCGCGCGCGGCGAGTGTCGCAAGAATCGTGCGCTGCGGAACGGATTCTTCGACGGTCTGCAAGTCTTCCGCGCCCGGATGCAAAAACAAATGGACATGTACGTCGATAAGCCCCGGCATCAATGTGCGATTTCCTAAGTCGATTGTCTTTGCGCCCGCCGGATGCGTAACGCTTGCGCCCGCTTCGACAATTCTGTCGTTTTCGACCAGCACTTCACCCGGCGCAACTACGCGTCCGCCTTCAACATCCAGCAGCCGGGCGGCGTGTAAAACGGTGGGACCGCTACCGACCGGACCCGTTTGGGCGTTTGCGGCGTAGCCACAGACCGCAAGTGAACCGAAAGCCGCCATTGCAGTACGTACAAGAAATTTAATCATCTGTAAGTTTCCGGAACAACGTGTGTCTTCGTATCGTACTAAGGCTATAAATCTTCGGCCGGGAGTCCTCATGAGCTTCGCCGCCGCGTTAAGATACGCGATCCGCTCACTATATAAGTCGCCGTTGTTTACGCTGGTAGCCGTTTTTTCACTTGCCCTGGGCATTGGGGCTAACACGGCGGTATTTACTCTGCTCGATCAAGCCATCCTGCGCTTCCTTCCTGTGCAAGACCCCGGGTCTTTGGCGCAGCTTAAAGAAGTGGGCGCGTATTACGGTTCCAACACCGGCATGAATGCGCTCTCTTATCCCATTTATCGCGATTTCTTGGAGCAGAACCAAGTCTTCAGCGGCATGTTCTGCTCAGCCACCAAGCCGTTCAGCCTTACGTTCAATGGCCGGAACGAACGCGCGATGGGTGAGGTTGTATCCGGAACATATTTTGATGTGCTCGGAATTCGGCCCGCTTTGGGCCGCTTGTTCACCGCTGCCGATGACAAAACGAGAGACGGCGCGCCCTACGCCGTTCTGGGTTACGACTACTGGCAAAATCGGTTTGGCGGGGACACGTCCGTCGTAGGCCACGAAATCCTGGTCAACAATCACAAATTCAATATCGTTGGCGTATCGGCGCGTGGTTACCAAGGTGTTGCACCCCTGTTTTCGGCCCAAATTTACGTGCCAATTATGATGGCCGGCCAAGTCACCCAGGAAAACAAACCGTTCGACGATCGCCGCCGCCGATGGGTGCAGGTATTCGGCCGCCTGAAGCCGGGCGTATCGCGCTCACAAGCCAAAGCGTCTCTGCAGCCCATCTTCCATCGAATTCTCGAAATGGAAGTGCAGCAGAAAGAGTTTGCACGGGCATCGGCATACACGCGCGCGCAGTTTCTGCGCATGACGCTTGACGTTATGCCGGGCGGCGGAGGCCAAAACATCACGAAGCAGTTTTTGGAAGCGCCGCTTTGGGCAATGATGGCCATGGTCGGCCTAGTGCTTTTGATCGCTTGCGCAAATGTCGCCAACCTGATGATTGCGCGCGCCACCTCCAGACAGAAGGAAATTGCCATCCGCATCTCGTTAGGCGCCAGCCGAGCCCGCATCGTGCGTCAACTGCTGTTGGAAAGCGCCCTGCTGTCGTTCGTGGGCGGCCTCTTGGGTCTGCTTATATCAGCCGTGTCCATGCGCCTGCTGATGCGCATCATGCCGCATATAGAGCCGCCGCTAAAGTTCATCACGGTTCCGGACCCGCGTGTGCTGTTATTTGCCTTGATCGTTTGCTTGGGAACCGCATTGCTCTTTGGGCTCGCCCCAGCTTTGCAGGCGAGCCGCGGTGACGTAGCGCCAACATTGAAAGACCAGGCTAACGCCGTTTCGGCTGGCGGCAATGCAGGATGGCGCAAACTTCTTGTGTGCTTCCAAGTGAGCCTTTCGCTGCTGCTTTTGATTGGCGCTGGCCTGTTTGTTCGTACGCTGCAAAATCTGAAAAACTTAAGTCCTGGATTTGAAGTAAGCAGCCTGATTGCCTTCGATCTCGACCCTACTCTTAGCGGTTATGATGCAGATCGCGCCAAACTCTTTTATCGCGGGCTGACGGAGAAAATGAGGTCAACGCCAGGCGTCCGGGCCGCGGCCCTATCGGTAGTCGCGCCTTTGAACTTCGATGAATGGGACAGCACTGTAACCGTCGAAGGCTACGCCAGCAAGCCGGGCGAAGACATGAATCCTTGGGTCAACTATGTCTCGCCGGATTTCTTTAGAACGCTTAAGATCCCAATCTTTGCCGGCCGGGACTTTTTGGACCGCGACATCGTCGGCGCGCCGCAAGTCGCTATCGTGAACGAGAACTTTGCACATCACTATTTTGGCGATCGAAGCCCGATAGGACACCGCATTGGAATGGGCGGCGACCCCGGTACCAAGACTGATATCGAGATCATCGGAGTCGTGCGTGACATCAGATACCAAACGATGCGTCAAGCGCCGCCGCGCCAGGTGTTCTTTCCCTATCTGCAAAACAAGTGGGCCACCGGCATGACGGCGTATGTACGCACCGACATGGACCCCAACTCCATGTTCAATGTGCTTCGCGGCGCTGTCCACCAACTCGATGCGAACTTGCCGATGTATCAGTTGCGCACGGAGGAGCGCCAGGTGAACGATTCGCTCGCCGTCGAACGCCTTGCCGCCAGTTTGTCCACGGCATTTGGAATACTCGCCACAGTGCTCGCGGCGATCGGGCTGTACGGCGTCATGGCGTTTCTGGTCACGCGCCGCACACGGGAGATAGGGATTCGCATGGCGCTTGGCGCGCTTTCGAGCAATGTTGTTTGGATGGTTCTGCGCGAAGTTATGGTGGTGGTTGCCGTCGGAATTGCAATCGGCCTGCCCTGCGCGCTTGCGGTTACGCGGCTGGTTCGGAATCAGCTATTCGGAATGTCGCCGTATGACCCGAGCGTGATTTGTTTCTCGCTGTTAGGGATCGCTGTGCTTGCGGGCCTTTCGGGATACCTCCCAGCGCGTCGAGCCAGCCGCGTGGATCCTCTCATCGCGTTGCGCTACGAATAATGCGCTATCCGCTCAGTTATTAACCGGCAATAGCTGCCACTGTCGGGTAGCGCCCTAGAGGTAATCTCACGCTGCAGATGTCGCATCAACTTGGTGAACGAAGTTACCGGTATAAGTAGGTATACCTACTAGTAACCTCGTTCGAACCAAGTTCTCCACTTACCTCTGGCGATGTGAGTACTAGTTCCCCGCAGGAACTAGTTGCCACTGCTGGTTAGCCCCTTGCAGATAATCCCATTGCTGCAAGAGCGCGCCGCCGAAGAGATATCCGCCGGTCATATCCATAACCTTGCCGCTGTTGACGTTTTTGATTTCGTAATAGCCGCCGGTTACGGGAATGAGCTGCCATTGTTGGCTTGCGTCCGCTATGAAATCGTTCTGAATAACCAAGGCGCCGTCGGCCGTTGCCGAACTCGTAACATCCAGCACCTTACTTGTCAAGTTGCTCATGATGAGATAGTTCCCGTTGCCGATGGGAACCAGTGCCCACTGCTGCTGTTCGAATCCGTTCGAGGGCCATTGCTGAATGCGAGTTCCGCTGGCGCTTGAGCCATTGATAACATCCAGAACTTGGCCGCTGTTCTTGTTCACGATGTTGTAATAAGTCACCGCGTTCAATTGCCATAGCTGATTCTTTCCGCCCAGGAATGGCCATTGTTGGATATGTGTGCCTGAATTAAGAGAAAAGTTCGTGTCGTCCAGGGCGAAGCCGCTCTGCCGGTTGATGAACTCATAGTTCGTTCCATCCGCCGAAATGAGCTCCCATTGCTGGTTCGCGCCTCCCACATAGTCCCATTGCTGGACCAATGCGCCGGCATTATTCGATCCGCCGATCACATCCAGCACCTTGCCGCTATTGCGGTTCATAATCGCGAAATATCCGCCGCCAACCGGTAGCAATTGCCACTGCTGCTGGTGGAAGAAGTTGGAACCCCACTGCTGGATGAGAGTTCCATTCGATGTGGATGCGCTAGGTACATCCAGGACCAAAGAACTCAGGTCATTCGTGATGTTGTATGAACCCGTTGGCTCGAGCACCCACATCTGCTGTGGAGTTCCCACGTAGGTCCACTGCTGGATGTTAGCGCCATTCGCGTTCGATCCATTGCGAACGTCCAAAGTCAAGCCGCTGTTCCGGTTAATGATTGCGTAGTGGACGTCATCCACCGGCACAAGCTGCCACTGCTGGTTCGCTCCCCCAAGATAGTCCCATTGCTGAATTAGCGTCCCGCCGGTTTGGAAGCCGCCGACCACATCCAGCACCTTGCCCGTAAGCGCATTCATGATCACGTAATAGCCATCGCCGGTAGGTACAAGTTGCCACTGCTGTTGCTGGAGTCCGTTCAAAGCGTTCTGCTGGATGAGCGTTCCATCTGCGCCTGATCCGCCGGGAACTTCGAGAACCTTGCCCGTCGGCATACTGACGATTTCGAAGAACCCGCTCAGTGCTCCTGTACCGCTCAGCGGAATGGTGGTCTGGCCGCCGTTTGCGTCCCTCGGAACGTTAAGCGATGCTGAACGGCTACCGGCCAACAGTGGCATAAAGGTCACCGTAATCGTGCAGCTTGCATTGGGAGCCAACGTTCCGTTGCAATCGTTCCATGCTGCAAAATCTTCGGTGTTCGTCCCAGTAACGGTCATGTTCGCGATAGGAATATTCAGCGCACTCGTGTTACTGACCGTGAAGCTTCGCGCCGTGCTACGCGTCACCACCTTTTGACTTCCGAAATTGATTAACGCGGGAATGCCGCTGTTTGGCGAAAGACCAACCGCTCCAGGATTGCTTCCCGAGGGAACAGATACCGTCATCGCTATGGTATTGTTGGTCGCATTGATCATCGAAACTGTATCGGAGAAGAAGTTCGTTACATAAATGAATTGGCCATCCGGGCTGATTGCCACGCCCGTCGGCCCGGTGCCGACTGTTATCGTCGCTTGTACCGTGTTGTTCGCGGTCGAGATCATGGAAACACTCTGCCCGGCGAAGTTAGTGACGTACACAAATGATCCATTGGCAGTAATCGCTAATCCGGCAGGGCTCTTCAAGTTCGGATCTTGAATCGTCGTAACTGCTTGGGTCGTTGTATTGACCACAGCAACCTGGTTCACGCCCGGCATGGTGACGTAAGCGAAATTCCCGTCGGGAGTTATGGCCACCTGTTGTGGATTTGCAGGTAACGCTATCGTCCCCACCACACTCCTAGATGCCGTATTGATCACGGTGAGAGTAGCGCCGCTCGACGAGGAAGAGGCGACATAGGCGGAACCGTTTGGCGTGATAGCCACCGCCATCGGAACTCCAGTAATCGGAATGGTCGCTACTACGGTATTTGTTCCCGTTGCAATAACGGACGCGCTTCCCGAACCGTTGTTCGAACCGGAGATGGCGCCGCTGTTCGCAACATAGACAAACTGTCCATCCGGCGTGATTGCCAGACCCTGGGGACCAGTGCCGACCGTTGTCGTCGCCGCCACAGTGTTATTTGCTGTATTGATGACTGAAACACTGCCGGCGGTGTAGTTCACGACGTAAGCAAATGCACCGTTTGGGGTGACCGCCACGGCGACTGGGTTCACGCCAACGTTCACACTGCTCACCACCGTCATCGTCGCCTGATCGATCACCGAAACCGTGTTGGTGCTGGAATTCGCGACATAAGCGAATGGCGCAGCCGAAACAGGTAAGGCGCTCAGCATGATGGCCGACGCCCAAAGATATACACTTCTATGCAGACCGAAAATACCGCTCAATTTCGTGTTCATGACCCCCCTCCTTGGGTTTTCCACACAAAGCAGCAGAAATTGCAACAACTACCGTAGCTTAACGTACTAAATACGTGGAAATTCGTAGTAGCGATACCTAGGAATGTTTCTAGGGCTTGTTCTTGCTGCCGTCGCTTGCCGGATCGGGGTGTCAGCCGACCGCTTCTGCATCATGCATAGCGTTGGCTTAGAACTGGTTAGACACGGGAATCAGTTGCCACTGCTGGTTTGCGCCCGCTATGTAGTCCCACTGCTGTAAGAGAGCGCCTCCGTAGAGATATCCGCCAGTCATATCTAACGCTTTGCCGCTGTTCAAATTCTGAATTTCGTAATAGCCGGCGGGAACGGAAATGAGCTGCCATTGCTGGCTGGCGCTGGCGAGGTAGTCGTTTTGGTCAATGAGAGTGCCATCGGCGGTAGACGAATTTGTCACATCCATCACTTTGCTGGTCAAGTTATTCATGAGCGCGTAATATCCATTACTCACCAGCACAAGCTGCCACTGCTGCTGCGCGAAGCCATTCGAGCTCCACTGCTGAATATGCGTGCCATCCGCGGTGGATCCATTCACAACGTCCAGCACCAGCCCGCTGTTTTTATTCACGATGTTGTAATAAGTGACCGGAGTAAGCCGCCACTGCTGATTCTTATCGCCGACGGAGCCCCATTGCTGAATGAACGTTCCCGGCGTCATGGAGGAGTTCGTGTCGTCCAGAACGTCGCCGCTGAGCCGGTTCATAATCTTGTAGTCCGTTCCATCCACGGGCACAAGCTGCCACTGCTGGTTTTCTCCGCCTACATAATCCCACTGCTGAATTAGCGTGCCGCCATTTGTTGAGCCGCCAATCACGTCCAGCACTTTGCCGCTGTTGCGGTTCATGAGGGAGTAATAGCCGCCGCCCACCGGTATAAGCTGCCATTGCTGTTGGCGATAGCCATTCGAGGTCCACTGCTGAATCAGAGTTCCGTTTGCGGTTGATCCGTTGGGGACATCTAGTAAGTAGGAACTTAAGTTATTCGTGATGTTATATGAACCTATGGGCTCCAACACCCAGAGTTGCTGTGGATTACCTAAATAGGTCCATTGCTGGACTGGCGCGCCGTTTGCATTCGAACCGTTAAGGACATCCAACGCAAGGCCGCTATTTGCGTTAATAATTGCGTAGTGAACGTCATCCACCGGCACAAGCCGCCACTGCTGGTTTGCGCCGCCTACATAATCCCATTGCTGAATTCGCGTTCCGCCGGTTACATACCCGCCGACCACGTCTAGCGCCTTCCCGGTCAAAGCATTTTGAATTTCGTAATACCCATTGCCCGCCGGAATCAATTGCCACTGCTGCTGCTCATATCCATTAAGTGCGTTCTGCTGAATTAACGTTCCATTTGTCGTTGCCCCGCCTGGCACTTCGAGAACTTTGCCGGTTGGCATGCTGACAATTTCGAATAGACCGTTTGCAGTGCCTGTCCCGCTCAGCGACACGCTCGCTTGACTGCCGTCTCCGGCAATCGGAAGTGTAACTGTCGCGGACCTGCCGCCAATTAGAAGCGGCGTGAACACTACGTATACAGTGCAACTCGCACCGGATGTAAGAGTTGCACCGCAGCTATTTCCGATAGCGAAATCTTCCGGGTTTGCGCCGGCAGCCGCGATCGAGGCTGTGTTCAGATTGTTGATCGTCGAGTTTGTAATCGTGATGGCTTGCGCGGCGCTTCGCGTCACAACTTTCTGGGTTCCGAAGCTCAACGACGTCATTGATATATTGGCCGATGCAGTCGCGATACCAGTGCCCGACAAAGTAATGGATGGCGAAGACGCGTTTGTCACAACAGTCAGCGCAGCCGCTTGCAGACCTACGTAAGCGGGAGTAAAAGTGACACTAACTACGCAGGTCTTGTTGGGCAGTATGACTGCGCTACAACCTAATGTCGACGCGTACTGAGTAGAAGCTCCCGTAATACTTAGTTGACTAACTATCAGGTTTCCATTTCCGGTATTGGACAAAGTGATCTGTTGTGTCGATGGAAAACCGAGATTTACGCCGCCGAAATCCAACGCCGTCGAGGACACGTTGAGGACAGGCGTACCGAGCCCAGTACCCGTTAGGCCTGCTGCCAGATTGGCTGCATTTACCGAACCTAGTCCTGATGCAAGGTCATAACCTACCGCGGCTTGATACTGTCCGCTTGCGGTGTTGTAACCCGTTTCCCCCGGAACTGAATTATTTCCCACCGTCACATCATTAAAAATGCAGTTACTTGCTGGAAGCGCGCTGGTATTCGACGCATTGCAGGCGGTGAGTGACTCAGTGGCGGCAAGCTGATAAAGCGAAGAATTTATGGCCCCCAGTCTTCCTCCAATCTCTTGCAAAATCGCCGCGGTGATACCGGCCATCGACGGCGTCGCTGCCGACGTTCCTGAGTACCCATCAAATGAAATTCGCCCACGTGTATTGGGCGTACATGATCCGTCTAGACACAACAGATATGGATCGTGACCTGCGGCGGTTAGAGCGACGTCGGGCACGTCGCGCGCGCCGTCATTCGGAATGCCAGCCACTCCCGTTTGCCAGGACGGTTTGGAGTAGAGCACGCTCGCACCACCACCGCCGGACCACAACCCAGGTGAATTCCCGCCAGTGCAGGGATTGACGCCTGTTGATACCGTACAGCTCTC
>DASREJ010000268.1:0-9769 GCA_035652115.1 Bryobacteraceae bacterium | reverse complement strand
GATTCCGAACCAGTTTGTGTGCATGGCCAACTTTACGGTAGGGTGCGGAACGATGGCTGGCGTCCACTCGACTGTATGAATCTTCGCGAGTACTGCTGTATTGATGAGACGCGCCTTTTGGAAGAGTTGCTCGTCAATCCAGTCGGAGTGCTTCTGCTTCAGCATGGCGCAGATCGCGTTGTGTTCCAGCGCGAATAAGCCGTGGAGCATGCTTAAGCCGATCCAATTATTGTCCGTGAAGCCCGTGATCTCGAGACCGGTCTGCGGGTTGACTGGGATGCGCCCTTCTGGACTGACACGCAACAAGCCGTCTGCGTGAGTACGAATATCTGAGCAGGTGGCGTCATCGCAGCCGTAAAGTTGAGAGGCATCCCACCAATGAGTGTTCTCGTTCGCGTACGCCGGAGGATGCTTTGAACCGGCAGGTGCTGGATCCACCACTGTGGCATCGACCTTCATTGGCTTTTCGGGCCAGGGATCGGCGTTGCCGATAGGGATTTCCAGTTTTTTCGATGCGGAGGTTTTGTGGGCAAACCAATCATGAACCATGAACTGGATCCAAGCGGCCGCTAGCAGGTTGATGATTGTAGCGGGCTTAAACTCGGTTCGCGCTAGCAGTTTTTGGCTGATTTCGCGCGGATTCGGATTCATCAAGTTGGCCTTATCCGGCAAGATATTCTCCAACGGGAAGTTGCGGCCGAAGCGGCGATTTTCCGCGCCCATTTGCGGATATGTCAGGTCGTTGTAAGACCCGTCCTCAGAACGTTGCTCCTTTACGTTTGGAGGAAGCGGCTGTTTTTCATCACGCTTGGCTAACGGAGGTTCCTCAGTGTCGTGAAGATTTTTAGCTCGAAGCTCATCACGAATAGCAATAAGCGCTGGTATCGCTAAGGGCGTCGGTAGTTCATACCAGGGCTCTTTTTTTTCGAGAAAATCGCCAAGCGGATCCAGGACAGATTCTGGAATAGTACACCCCCAAGTATCAGGTAATTTGTGCGACGGTTTATCGAATCTATCATCGGCTCACGCATATACGCAACAACAAACTGCGCAGGTGTTAGTATGCAACACAACATCGGCAGTGAACCCAGTATGCTGAAATTTCACGCTCCATCAGATGCAGTTTCGGAATATCTTAGTTCGCGCTACTAACTGGGTCGGCGACGCCGTCATGTCGATACCGGCGTTTCAGGCATTGCGCGAACGGTTTCCGAATGCACGCATTTCGATTCTTGCCCGCCCATGGGTTGCAGGACTCTATGGGCGCGAGCCGTTCTGCGATGAACTCATTCCTTATGACGCGCCTAAAGGGTGGCACGGAATTGGCGATAAGCTGCGCGTCGCGGCAGAGTTGCGCGCGCGAAAATTCGATTGCGCCATTCTTTTTCAGAACGCATTTGAAGCTGCGGCGTTGGCGCGAATGGCCGGAGTGCCGGTCCGCATTGGGTATGCACGCGACGGGCGCGAGTGGCTGCTGAGCCAATCAATTCCCGTTCCGCGGCCGGATGAAACACCACGTCATCAGCGGTTCTACTATCTGGAGATGTTAAAGCGCGCCAAACTGATTGAGAGTTACCGGCATGATGGCGCCATCCGTCTTTCAGGCGCAGGCGCTGCGGCAGAAAAAGGGCGTGAGCGGTTTCGCCTGGCGTCTGTTGAAAGCGCTGTGATTGGCGTCAGTCCAGGGGCGGCGTATGGCGGCGCGAAGCGTTGGCTGCCGGAACGTTTTGCGCAGGCAGCGACGAACGTCGCTCGTGAACGGAGTGCAACAGTAGTGGTCTTTGGCTCTAAAGAAGAATTGCCGATCTGCGAAACCGTCCAACAGAATGCGGAGGCGTTAGGACAGCGATGCATTAATTTCGCGGGAGCGACAAGTCTTGCGGATTTTATTGAAATGGCTGCCGCCTGCGAACTGTTTCTGACAAACGACTCCGGCCCCATGCACATTGCGTCGGCCATGGGCGTGCCCACCGTCGCAATTTTTGGGGCAACGGACGACGTAGCAACCGGTCCTACGGGACCAGTGAGCCGGGTGGTACGCGAACCGGTCGATTGCAGCCCTTGTCTGCTACGGGAGTGCCCTATTGATCATCGATGTATGACTCGGGTGAGCGCCGAGCGTGTCGCGGAGACGGCGTTCAGCCTGATAGAAATTGAGAAGAGATCGTAAGCCCGAATTGGATACCCGAGAAAAAATAGTAGAGCTAAACGAAGCTGCGAGACAGTTGTCTACAGGCGAGTGGACACTAGTGCCAGGACTATTCGATCCGCTTACGGCTACGCAAGCAAAAAGAGTCAGCGCGCTGCGTGAGAACGGAAGGAAACTGGCGGCACTCGTTCTTGACGACGGCCAGACATTGTTGCCTGCTTATGCGCGGGCGACGTTGGTTGCCGGTCTACGCGCTGTAGACTTGGTCGTTATCGCGCAGAGCGAAGAGTGGCGGACGGCTCTGAAAACTTCAGAACACATTCGGGTGATCGAAGACCAACAAGGCGAAAAAGCGCGCTCGGCTGACTTTGTGCGCTTCGTAATTGAACGGCAGAAGAGCGCATGAGCAACGGCTCCCTTCTTGTTATCCGGCTCAGCGCAATGGGCGACATCATTCACACGCTGCCGGCGATCACGACGCTGAAAAGGAGCTTCTCGGACCAAAGGATCGCCTGGCTGGTAGCGCCGCGATGGATGCCGCTACTTGTGGGCAATCCGTTCATAGATGAGTTGATTCCGCTGGACCGGCGCAATATTGGACATGCTCGCAAGACGCTCCGTCGGGTTCGTGCCCTGAAAGCGGATATTGCCTTCGACTTCCAGGGGTTGTTTCAGTCCGCGTTGGTTGGGCGGCTGGCTCGTCCGAAGGCGTTGTTCGGCTTCTCTAAGTCAGTAGCGCGCGAGCCTTTTGCCTCACTCTTGTATACACAGCGCATTACCGTGAAAGGACCTCATCGCGTAGAACGCGCCGTGCAGCTTGCCGAAGCCGCAGGCGCTCGCCAACCGAGTTTTGAAGCGTGGATACCACCCGGAGTTGCCGAGGGCAATCTGCCGGATGGTCCTTTTGTTCTGACAAATCCGTTCGCGGGTTGGGCTGGCAAGGAATGGCCGCTCCCGTCTTACGAGGCACTTGGCAGACTGCTTAACAAAGAGGGCATCGAACTGGTTGTAAATGTAGGTCAGTCGCGGACTGAGAGGCTAAAACTGCTTAAGCACGTTCGGTTGCATAGCTCGAGCCTCAGCGGCCTGATCGATGCCACACGGCGTGCGACCGCGGTGGTCGGTCTCGATAGCGGCCCTTTGCATCTAGCCGCGGCGCTGGGAAAACCAGGAGTAGGACTATATGGTCCTACTGATCCGGCGCTTACGGGACCATTCGGCGGAAGTATGACCGTTCTTCGCGCCGCTAGTGTGGAGACAACTTATAAACGTCACGGCGAAATACATGCGAGCATGCGGGAGATCACGCCTGAGCAGGTAAGCGAGGTGTTGCTTCACTCCATTCGTAGCTCGGTAAGTCGCGGGTCAGCAAACGCCGAATCACACGTGGTGTCGCGTTTGTGAGCGCGCCGCATTATTCGTTTCCTAAGCCATACGCCGATTTCGTACAGCGCCTGCGAGTGCCGTGCGGGTTTCTCTTGTTGATTACGTTTGCGCTGTTGTCGCGTCCATCTCCTGGTTCGATGGCGCTCGGATTACCGGTGTCAGTTATCGGTCTTTTTCTGCGTGGTTGGGCAACGGGCCATCTCGCGAAAGATCAGCAACTAGCTACGTCCGGCCCATATGCATACGTGCGTAATCCCTTGTACGTAGGGACACTGATCGTAGCTGCCGGAATCGTCATTGCCGCGCGGGATGTTTGGCTGGCAATCATCTTTGCAATAGTTTTTCTGGTTGTCTATTTGCCCACTATTGAACTGGAAGAGCAGCATCTGAGGGAAAAATTTCCGCAATATCAGGATTATGCAAGCCGCGTCGCGCGCCTGATCCCGCTACGTCATTGGTCTGGTATACGAGGCAGGTTTTCATGGGCGCTGTATCGCCGCAATGAGGAATACAAAGCTCTGGTGGGATTTATCGTTGCCGTTGTATGGCTGACGTGGAAATGCGGCTATGCGAGCGTGATACGCTTTCGCTGATGAGAATCGGATGCTTCACTCCACTGCTGTCGCAGTTTTCGCTTGAGGACGTTTTCACCAAACTCAAGAAGCTGAATATCAATACCGTTGAGCTCGGAACCGGAAATTATCCCGGCGATCCGCATTGTAAGCTCTCGATGCTCAAGAAAGAGAAAGAGCTCAAGGAATTCAAGAAAAAATTAGACGATCATGGATTTTCGATCAGCGCACTGAGTTCCCACGGCAACCCCTTGCATCCGGACGCCTCGGTGGCAAAAGGCTTTGCCGATACGAGCAAACGAACAGTAGAACTGGCCGCAAAGCTGGACGTTCCGGTCGTGATCGATTTTTCCGGATGTCCGGGCGATAGCGACAAGGCGAAGTTCCCGAATTGGGTGACGTGTCCCTGGCCACCAGAGTATTTGGACTTGCTCGCTTGGCAATGGGAGGAAAAAGTCACCCCTTACTGGACCAAGCACGGTAAGTTTGCCAAAGATCACGGGGTGAAAGTCGCTATCGAGATGCATCCCGGTTTTGTGGTGTACAGTCCGGAAACGATGCTGAAATTGCGCTCGATTGCCGGCGACAGCGTAGGATGCAATTACGACCCGAGCCACATGTTCTGGCAGGGAATCGATCCGATCAAAGCGGTTCGCGTGTTGGGCGATGCGATCTTCCACGTGCATGCGAAGGACACGCAAATCTATGATTACAACCTGCCGAAAACGGGCGTCCTGGATACGAAGAAATATACCGACGAACGAAATCGCGCGTGGATCTTCCGATCCTGCGGTTACGGACATCCATACGGCTGGTGGAAGGAATTTATTTCGACGCTGCGCATGTACGGCTACGATTACGTGCTCTCGATCGAACACGAAGATTCGCTGATGTCGCCCGACGAGGGGCTGAGCAAAGCCGCTGAGTTCTTGAACCAGATCGTCATTCGGGAACAGCCGGGCTCCGCCTGGTGGGTCTAGTTAGTGCGGTCATTGAACCGGTTCGCATATGCGAGGGGAACTAGTTCCTATCCGGAGCCGGTTACTTTTTGCGGTGCTATGATCTAGGCAGAAAGTAGTTTATCCATGCGGACGCGCGCACTGTCTCGCATCATTTCTCTCAGCGTCCGATCGGGCCGGGGATCAGTTATCGGGGGCATAGTAGTTGCCGCTATGCTGTGTTGCCTGCCCGTAGCGGCGCAGAAGGCAGAATCGCCTTCACCGAATCCGAATGAACCGGTGGCGCTGGAGTCTCGCAAGGGTAGTACTCCAACAGGCACGGTAGAGTCTAGACCGGTAGACCTTCGCGTTAACAAGACATTAGTCCTAATTAACGTGACGGTGACTGACCCACTGAACCGGTTCGTCACAGGGCTTGAAAAAGAACATTTTCGTCTCTACGAAGACAAAGTAGAGCAGGAAATTACACAGTTTTCGAGCGAAGATGCGCCTATTTCCATAGGTTTGGTTTTCGATACCAGCGGAAGCATGGGTCCGAAACTGCAAAAATCGCGCCAAGCAGCAGCAGAGTTCTTTAAGACGGCCAATCCTGCCGATGAATTTTTCCTAGTTCAGTTCAACGACCGGCCTGATTTGGCAGTGCCGTTCACAACAGATACGGACAAAATTCAGAGCACGCTTACATTTACGCAATCGCGCGGCCGGACGGCGCTGCTGGACAGCGTTTATCTGGCGATGCATGAAATGAAGAAAGCGCGCAATCCGCGTAAAGCGCTCCTGATCATCTCCGATGGTGGCGATAACAGCAGCCGCTATACAGAAACAGAGATCAAGAGCGCGGTCCGTGAAGCGGATGTACAAATTTTTGCAATCGGGATTTTCGAATCCGCAGCCAATCGCGGGCGCACTCCAGAGGAAGCTGCCGGGCCTAGCCTGTTAAACGAGCTGGCCGAGCAGACCGGCGGACGCGAGTACGCGGTTGAAAACGTGGCTGAACTTCCGGATATTGCTGCGAAAATCGGAATTGAACTTCGAAATGAATACATTCTGGGTTACACGCCAAAAAACCGCGAGCGTGATGGGAAGTATCGGAAAGTGCAGGTGAAGCTGAACCAGCCGCGTGGGCTACCCCCACTGAAGGCTTATTTCCGGCTAGGATACTATGCGCCGACGCAATAACGGCTTGCAAACATTTCCTCACGCGCGAATGTTTTGGGCAGCGGCATTGCTGGTTGGCGGCATGGGGCCGTGTGTTTTCGCCCAATTTCGTGCCGATACCAGGTTGGTTGTTCTGCATGCCAGCGTGGTCGATAAAAAAGGCAAACTCGTAACGAACCTGAATCAGGACGCATTCAAAGTTTTTGAGAACCAGCAACCACAGCAGATCAAGGTGTTCCGGCGTGAGGATGTTCCGGTTTCGTTGGGCATCATCATTGACGACAGCGGCAGTATGCAGACAAAGCGAAGCCGGGTGGAAGCAGCGTCGCTTGCGATGGTGAGGGAGTCCAATCCCCAGGACGAGGTGTTCGTCGTCAATTTTAACGACGATGCGTACCTCGACGTGCCCTTCACGAACGACATTCACAAGATGGAGCAAGGGCTGGCGCGGATCGATTCCCGGGGCGGGACGGCGATGCGAGACGCCATCAACATGTCGCTCGACTATGAGAAGAGCGAGGCGAAAAAGGACAAGAAGGCGTTGATGGTCATTACCGACGGCAATGACAACGCCAGCAACACGTCACTAGAAAATTTGGTGAGACGCGCGAATCAGCGGGACACGTTAATTTACGCCATTGGCCTATTCACCGAGGAAGAGAAGCATGAGGCGACCAAAGCGCGGCGAGCGCTCAATGAGTTGACAAATGCCACCGGAGGACTCGCCTTTTATCCGAAAGACGTGAATGAGGTGCAGCAATTAGCAGTTGAGATTGCGCACGACATTCGCAGCCAGTACACGATTGCCTATACGCCAAGCATTCAGCAACTCGATGGCAGTTATAGGCAAATCAAAGTAGTGGTGGATGCTCCGGGCAAGCCGGTTGTTCGCACTCGTTCGGGTTATTACGCGACGCCGGACATTGCGTCACAAAAAGCAACAGCCGCGAATAGCGCCACTACAACGGCCAGCCGCTAGTGTTTCGTTTCCTATGGATTGCGTCGCGGGGATATCGCCTGCGGCCATGGCAATCTCCGTACCTGCGGTGGCGCCTCGAGACTTACTCGGGCATACCAGCGGACACGATTACCGCGGGTTTTTTCTTCCGCTATCTTTGGACCGAACGAAAATCACTGTGGCAATATTTGCGCTGGGTGCGCCGGATGCGGTAGTTGGACGAATAGGACTTATGAAGCAAAAAGATCCACCTGACTCGACGCCGGGAGGATCTTTTTACCGCAAGAGATGTAGGTGCGAGATTACTGATGAGGACGTGGACCTCGGCCCTGGCGGTTGAAGCCTCGGGCGTCCTGGATTGTGTAGTCGGATGGCACCTGGAACAATGTCGCGGCAGGTTCAGTGCGTTGAATATTGGTGAGTGCATACACCGTGGTGCCCGTGCGCGGATCGTTGCGTGTCGCCGACACCACTACGTGAAGATCCGGTGAGAACCATGTCTCATTGGTTGACGTAATGGCTTGAGCATTGCCGATAGTGCCTGCAGGAATGGTGTGCACCGACCGCTTTCCTTGAGCGTTAACCCCATTGACAAGGTTCGTTCCAAGGTCGGTTTCGGTGACATTTGGGTTTGCTGGCCTTGGAACGCGCGGAGTGCCCTCAGCCAAAGGACCATTACCTCCTTGCGGTGCATGGATCGCGCGCCGAGTTGCTACTTTCGTCGTTGCGTTCAGCACATAAGAGTAGCCCCCCACCGGATCGTCAATAAAGGTAATCGTGGTGGGTCCGTTGTTCGATGCGAATGGACCACCACTAACCGTCCGCTGCTCATAGGTCCGGCCAGAGCTATCGCGCGCGACGGTAGCAGTTATAGTTCGCTGAATTGTATTTCCATTAGCGAGCGTTTGCGTAAATGTGTCAGTCGCCGTTGCGCTATAGGGAGCACCGGTAACCGGTCTGCCGGGATGCATTCCTGGCCCAAAACCGCCGGGGCCGAACCCGCGCCCATGAGGACCGCGGGGCGGCGGGGGACCGGGAGGACCGCCAAACTGCGCGGTCGCCAAACTCACGAACAGGGCAGCCGCCACAACCGAGTAGAGTACCCTTTTCATCTATCTTTTTCTCCTTATCTGCAATCCCACAAAACTTGCCCGCCAATCTACTCCACGCTAAGGACGTGGACGCCAAGCGGTTGGCCATCGATTCCCAACAAAACATCAGCAATAACCGAGTCATTGCTGCTGGAAATCTCATTCGATATCGCTTCAAAATGGACTCCGGCATCAGCCAACGAAGAAACCGGCACCTGCATTTGCACAATATGGTGCGCCGCAACCGGCAGATCCGGATTCGAGTAGGGAAGAGGCACGAACGTTTCGCCGTCTACTTCAAGCAACGATGCAGACTGAGCCACGTCTTGAACGCCTAGGCTGTGGTCGACGCCGGAATTCTTAAAACGAGGCGCCAAAATCAGACCGATTGCCAGCGACGCTGCCAATGCCATTCCCCACGCGAAGTGCCGCAATTCCTTTTGTGAGCGCGCCTGGGGGCGCAAATCCGTCTTGAGCAGCAGCACAAGCTCATCACGCTCTGTAGCCGAGAAACGAGGCGAACTGCCGTTGACAAAACTCTCTATCGATCTCGAAACACCTCCGAAATCGTGATACTTCTGCTTGCATTCCGCGCATACACTCAGGTGCTGCTCAACCGCAGCGGCTTCCGCTGCAGGCGATTCGTCATCTAGGAAGCGCACCAAAACGTCATTCGAAATGTGTTGTGGTTTCCTCATAGCAGCTCTTCTTTCACAACAAAGCTCTCAATCTTTCAAGCCCGCGTTGCACGTTTTCACCAACGGTGGAAACAGATAGGTTCAAAGCTTCCGCAATCTCTCGATATTTCAATCCCTGAGCACGGAGTACCAAACATTCTTTCTGGGCAGAACTCAAACTGTCCATTGCCTCCCGCAGGCGGCGGTGCCGTTCGTGTAGCAGTAACTCGTCCTCCACGGATGGAAGATCTGCCTTGAAATCTCTTTCTCTTTCATCAACACTTAGCGCGTCTGTTTTGGTCGTGCGCAAAGTGGTTTGGGCATTGCGCGCCAAATTATGAGAAACGCGATATAGCCAAGCTCTTAAATTTCGGCGGTCGCCTTGTGCGAGCAGATGCTCGTGCAATTTTAAGAACGCGTCCTGAACGATCTCTTGCGCCGAATCATGCGTGAGACCCAAAAAGACCAAATAACGCCGGATCGGGATGTGCTCCTGATCGTAAAGATCCAAAACTAACCGGCGAACTGAGGTATCTTCCAAATATTGCGGCTTGCTGGTTGCCGTCAGCAATGCGAGAGTTTCGGCTGACTCCATAAAAGCTCTATGCCCTATTGTGAAGCAGCCACAGCAAGTTGGTGTGTCGGCCAGCTTTCAGCGAGGGCCACAAGAGAGCTTTGTGGGGAGTTGCACTTGGGGTTGGGGAAAAACCCTCCTGTGGCCTGCCGTCTCGCATGCTAGGTGTCTATGAAACAAACGACGGGCGCCTTTTTCCGGTAAATTTAAAAAAGATTTTTGCAGATGTTGTGATCCAGGTCGGC
>DASREJ010000267.1:0-54393 GCA_035652115.1 Bryobacteraceae bacterium | reverse complement strand
GGCGGCTCGAACGACCCGATGGCAGCATTCGCTTCATCTCCAACGGTGTGACCCATCATCGAATGGGCCAGGTGACCTATATCGATCCGACTGGCAGCACCCTGCACAGGTTCGATAATCCAACTGCCGAATCCACCATTTCAATACACGTCTTCGGTACTGATACACGTAGCTCGGAAAGACTGACCGATTGTTATCTACTGGAAGATCACCTCAGCGCGACCGGCGATGTAGCCAAATTGTAGAAGAACGTTGGCCATCAATCTGGCTGAGTGTGGGATTCGGCTGTGCCACCCTGCGTCCAGCATTGTGAAAAGCCTCCGTCTTGACAACTCAGTGAGAGGCTTCCAACCGGCCCTTTATTTCGTTATACAGAACGCGGGCGTTGTCTTCGACCGTGGCGTGGAAGTTAGGAAATTGTCGGAAATCTGAGAATGCTTGCATGTGCAAATTCCGTGCTACCTGTTCCCATGTCGCGCCAGCTTTAACTTGGGCGGAGACCTGGTCGCGGAGCGCCGCCAAATAATCGTGGAATCGTTGCAGATCCTGCCGCGAGCCCACTTCAAAATGTCCGGGTACAAAGGTCTGTGCCGGCGTTGTAAGCAATTGCCCGAGAATTTGAATCCAGTTCAGAACGCTGCCCCGGTCCATCGCCGGCGAACTGTGATTCAGGAAGAGATCGCCCGTCGCGATGACTCGCTGGTCGGGAAACTCCACCACAAGATCACCCATAGTGTGAGCGGGTCCGCGAAACTCGACGTGAACCGGATGATTGTCAACGTAGATCTCAGCTTTGTCAATGGTTATGGTTGCAACCCGGTAGGCCACGGACTCAAGCGACGCGAGTGCTTCGCCAGTCAGGCGCTCTTTTAGCCGGGGAAGATCCTTGTCGAGAAACGCGAGTGTTGCGGTGCGAGTGAATGAGGTCGTAACTATATCTGCGCGGGGACCCACAATTCCATTCGCGGCCTGATGATCGCGATGGTAATGCGTGTTGATGATGTAGCGTACCGGCAAAGGTGAAACCGCGCGAATGGCCGAAAGCAGCTTTTCACCAGCCGTACGATCGAAGCCCGTGTCGACAACTAAAATGGAATCTTTGCCAATAAGAAATACTGAGTTCGAACTCGCGTCATTGTCCGAAATATAGGCATAGAGCCCGTTGCCCAGAGCTTGAGTTTTCGGAGCAGCGGCGGCTATTGTAGCTAACGCTCCTGCCAGAAGGAAAGCGCCGTAGCCTCGCATCAAAACATCAACTTTAACGCGAGTTGGATCAGCCGAGGGCCACCGGAGCCTAATCCGACATTGTTCTGTGCTACATCAGGAGTCTCATAAACAGCTCCAAAACTCGGAGCGGACTCCACGTTGTTTGGTATCGCGAAATTCGGATGGTTGAAGAGGTTAAAGAACTCGGCTCTGAATTGCAGGTTTGTTTTTTCGCCAAAATGGGTGTTCTTGATCACCGAGAAGTCCACATCGTCGAAGCCAGGACCGGTTACAATGTTGCGGCCCGCGTTTCCAAATGTCAGGATGGCATTGGGAACGAAGGCAGCGGTATCAAACCACTGTTCCACCGTGTGTGATCCGCTATTAGGGTTAGTGATGACGTTTGGCCGGTCATTCCCCTCACCCGTGCGGCTATTATTCAGCCCGGTGAGAACCGAGAACGGCTGACCGGTCTGTAGCGTGACAATCCCCGCTAGTTCCCACCCGTTGACCAATGCGGCCGTGGCGCCGGAAAACGATTGCTTTGCCGGCAGTTGATAAATGAAGGAAGCGCTGAAGCGATGTCGAATATCGAAGTCCGACAGACCTCGTTCGCCGGCGAGAAGGTTGAAATTGTTCTGAGGCAGTACCGTGGTTCCATTCGCGCCTGAGCCATAGAAATCGGACGCTTCGTCGATTGATTTCGAAAACGTGTAGTTCACTTGAAATGAAAGACCTTGCGCCAACTGTTTCGAAAGCGTTGCCTGCAAACTGTTGTATTCCGAGTTGACGTCCGTCACGGCGGTTAGGATCTTCGGAAATCCGAAGTACTGGTTACGCACAATACCGGGAAGGTTGCCGATATTGCTCTCCAGAATCGGAATTGCAGCCGCAGGAACGCCAATCATTGCCAATCGTTGGCTCAGAGAGGGCGTTAACGAATTTAGCTGAGCTTGCGTAATATAAGGTTGGTTCGCATCGGTGAAGCGGCTGAGATGTGTTCCGTGCGTCCCGACATAACTAACGGTCGCCAGCATATTCCACGGCAGCTCTTGCTGAATGTTGAAGTTGTAGTCCTGTGCGTACGGTGTCCTTATATTTGGATTCACGGTAGTCAACACCGGAAAGGCAGTGGGTCCGAATGCATTCGGCCAGCCGATGGAGGGCGCCGAGTTGTAGTAATCAGGAAGATACGGCGGATTGAGCGCAACGTTGCCAGGTATGTTCCCGATGATCGTGTCATAGAAAATTCCGTAACCGATGCGGAACACGGTGTGATATCGCTGTCCGAGACTATATGCGATACCCACTCGCGGCGCAAAGTTCAGATGATTGCCCTGGTAAATACTGGCTTGGCGTTGTAAGAGAACGCCGGACGCTTGTAGGGCGGCTAAATCTGTTTGACTTGCAGTAGGCGGGAAATAGGTTTGAAAGTCTTGCGGGAAAAAGTTACTCAATAGGCCATTTACGTCGTGCAGCACGGTGTTGAGTTCATAACGTAACCCATAGTTGATGACCAGATTCGGACGCCACTTGAAAGTGTCTTGCGCGAAGAAGTTAAAGCTCGACGTCCTTAAGCCGCGCTCAGAGTCCCCAACGAATTGCAGCGAACTTTCCGGCAAACCCTCTGCAAAATCCACCAGCGCGTTCGCGATACCTTGCGGATTCCTTGCCCCATCGAACACCAGTTCACCGCTGAAAGCGAGATCGTAGATGCGATTGATCTGCAATCGGCGGATATCGGCGCCAAATTTCCAGGAATGGCGTCCAACTGTGTAAGAGAACTGATCTACGTACTGGAACGTATTGTTCGTCGAACCCGACGGGTTGTTATCGGTGCCGCCCAGGTTGGAAACGGCGCTTCCGCCCGACACCAAGCCACCCGAAAAGCTAATGAAGGGGATATTGCCCAATCCATTCGGTGTGCCCGCCGCATAACCTGTGTTAATGCCGTATGTCGCTGCCTGCGGTCCCTCTTGGTTGGAGCTCAGGTAGTGTTCGCGATTAAAGCCGAGACGAGCTTCATTCAACGCGTGCGGACCAAACGGCTTAATGTAGTTGAGCGATGCCAGAATACTCGAGACCGGACTGACAATTCCGTATCCAGGAATAGAGGTGGAACTCTGCCCCGGCGTAAATGGATACGAAATAGTCTGGCTTGACTCGCTATAGCGGAAAGAAAGAATATCGTTATTGCTGAAATGATGATCAACCTTGACCAGTCCTTGGTCCGTGTGCTGCCTCAGATTGGGACTCGAAACGAAATTGCCCAATGGGCTGTTCAGGTTCGGGATCGGATATAGCTGGAACAGCCGGGCACTCACTGGATTTACGGGCACCGTTACGGTTTGGCCGCTACCAGTCGGAAAGATACCTTGTCGTTCGGCTAACGTTGGAACGTTGGTAATCAGCGTAATACCGGCGACGCGCCGAAATCCCTCGTAGTTGATAAAAAAGAACGTTCGGTCTTTCTTAATAGGTCCGCCGAGTGTCCCGCCAAATTGGTTGAGCCGCAATTCTGGCGTGGCAAAACCAACTGGAGCAAAGAAATTCCTTGCATCGAGCGCGTCGTTTCGGAAGAATTCGTAGAGCGATCCGTGCAGATCGTTGGTACCGGAGCGCGTTATCAGGTTGACGATAGCGCCGCTGTTGCGGCCGTACTCTGCCGAAAAGGTGTTGGTCTGCACGTTGAATTCTTCTATGGAATCGATGGACGGCTGAATGGCAACTGCGCCGGCAACGTAGTTATTGTTGTCGACACCGTTGATCAGGAAGTTGTTGGAGCTTGATCGTTGTCCATTGGAGGAGAAGTTCGAAGCGCCCCCTTCGCCGCCCTGCTGACCACCGCCGCCGCCGGAGGAAGCCACGCCCGGTTGTATCCGCGCCAATTGCGTGAAATCGCGTCCATTCAGCGGAAGTTCCACCACATCGCGGTGATTCACTACAGCGCCGAGTTGGGTTGTTTCAGCATTCACGTTCTCCATGGCGCCTTGAACGCTCACTTGTTGAGTCTGCGCGCCGACGTTCATCGTGATGTCGACGGTGCGTATTTGGTCCACGGCCACCGTGACGTCCGTAACCGCGGTTTGAAACCCGGCCTTCTCCGTTCGCAGTTTGTAAGCGCCATATGGCAGCGCTGCAAGCGTATATTCGCCGCTTGCGCCTGTCGAAGTCTGGCGTTCCAGGCCCGTTGCTGTATTTTGGACAGCAACGGTAACTCCGCTCATCACGGCTCCGCTCTGGTCGCGCACAGTACCGGAGATCGTGCCGGTAACAGTCTGCGCCGAAGTTGCGGGAAGCAGCGCAATCGCAATGACAAACGCAAATCCAAAATGCTTAAGGCTCAGCATAGATTCCCCTTGGTTTCTGACATGTCAGAAACACTTCCAGAGGGCCGCATTATCTCACGCGTCACGGTGTGATACAAGAGTTTATGGGCAAAGAAGTACGATTCGACGTTGACAACCCACCCGAGCTGTGAAATTCTAGCTGAAGTTTCACGGGCAAACGCCGGATTCGGATTGAGTCGGAACAGACGAATTCGGCCTGCGTGAAGACGCCCATTAAGAGATGATTACTTCGAGCGAAGCCGGCGCGTTGACGGATGAGCGAATTGCGGAGCTGCGGAAACAGTTCCCCATTCTTGAGAACAGCACTTACTTATACAATTGCTCGCAGGGCGCACTCTCGAATGCCGTTCAGCGCGGCATGCAGGAGTATGCCGAGAGTTGGCGTACATCGGCAGCCCCTTGGGACGAGTGGATGCTCAAGTACGACGCCATTCGCGCCGAGTTCGCCCGATTCATCAATGCCGATCCCGATGAGATCGCGATTCTGACCAGTGCGTCGGCGGGAATAAACCCGGTGGCCAACGCGCTTCGCTTTGATGGCCGAAACAAGGTTGTTATGGGCGAATTCGAATTCCCCACTATGGGCCAAATTTGGCTGGCCCAACAGGCGCGCGGCGCAGATGTTCACTTTCTTCCCTCGCAAGGACATCGGATCCCGACCGAGGCATACGCCAAAGCCATCGACGAAAAGACGATGATCGTCCCGTTGACCCACGTTTCTTTTGTCAATGGATTTCGGTCTGATGTTGCCGCAGTTACCCGTCTTGCACACCAACACGGAGCTCTCGTCTTCCTGGATGGATATCAGGATTGCGGTACGCGTCCCTTGGATATAAAGGCACTGGGCGTCGATTTTTTCGTCACCGGCACACTCAAATATCTGCTTGGGCCTCCGGGTATTGCGTTCCTGTATGTGCGGCGTGGATTATCGGAGACATTGACACCGCCAATCACAAGTTGGTTGGCGCAACGCGAGGCATTCTCGTTTAATCCGAAGTCTCTGGATCCAGCTCCCAACGCGCGCAGATTCGAAGGCGGCTCACCGCCTATTCCTAGCATTTACGCGGCACTTCCCGCGCTACAGTTGCTACGCGATATCGGTCTTGCCAACGTGGCAGCCCAAATCAAGACTTTGGCGGCTGCGTTTATCGCTGGAGCGCGCGACCTGGGTATAGAGATCAAGACACCGCTGGATTCCCAGGGCCCGCTTGTCGTGCTCCGAACAAATGATCCAGGCGCCCTAGTCGCCAAACTGACGACGCGCCGTATTGTCGTCTCCGCGCGCCTTGATGGAGTTCGCTTCGCATTTCATTTTTACAACACAATGGATGACGTCGACCAAGCATTGAAGGCGTTGAAAGACAATATAAATCTGATGGTGCGGAGCTAAGCTCGGCAATGGCCGATAGCATACTGGCGCAGTTCGCGAAAGCATTAGTGGGCGGTACGGTCCGCGTGGTGGACTTAAGTCAGTCGCTCGAGGCGAGCACCCCCGTTATTCAACTGCCCGAGCAATTTGGCAAATCCTGGCCGTTTCGTTTGGAAGAGATTTCTCGTTACGACCAGCGCGGGCCAGCGTGGTATTGGAACAATTTCGCGTGCGGCGAGCACACCGGAACCCATTTTGACGCACCGGTACATTGGGTGACTGGCAAAGATTATCAGCGCAACGCCACTGACACGATCCCGGTCGAAAAGTTTATTGCTCTCGCCTGCGTCATCGATGTCTCACGCGAAGCGTCGAATAGTCCGGACTTCCTGCTGACGCGCGAACACGTTGAACGATGGGAGCGCGAGCACGGCAGGATTGAGGCAGGCTCGTGGGTACTGATGCGCACAGATTGGTCAAAGCGGCGAGATCCGGCAGTCTTTCTGAACATCGGCGAGGACGGAGCGCATGTGCCCGGCCCACATCCCGAACTGGTCCCGTTCCTGGCTAAAGAACGAGACATCATTGGTTGGGGCTCAGAGGGCGTCGGAACGGATGCCGGGCAGGCATTTCGTTTTGATCCGCCATTTCCGTGCCACAGCATCATGCATGGAAGCAACAAATTTGGACTCGCCAGTTTGGCAAACTTGGATCAACTTCCACCGAAGGGTGCATTGCTAATCACGCCGCCGCTCAAAATAGTAAATGGGTCGGGCAGTCCCTGCCGCGTGCTGGCTCTGGTTCCTTCAACCGAAAAATAGGACTTAGATGGCAGAACGGTCCTTTAAAAAAGAAGTCGAGAAACTCCGATTAGGAGCGGGCGAGGAGTTTCATGGCGAAGGTATTCTCGCCGTCACCAAGGCACTGCTCCAATCGGGTGTCTCCTATGTGGGCGGCTATCAGGGCGCGCCTATTTCGCATTTGATGGATGTTCTAACCGACGCTGCCGACATCCTCGAGAGTTTAGGAGTTCACTTCGAGCACAGCGCATCGGAAGCTACTGCTGCCGCGACCCTCGCCGCCTCGGTGAATTATCCGCTGCGTGGCGCCATCACATTCAAATCGACAGTCGGAACTAACGTCGCCTCTGATGCACTGGCGAATCTTGCCTCTGGAGGTATTACGGGTGGCGCGCTCATCATCGTCGGCGAGGACTATGGTGAGGGTTCCAGCATCATGCAGGAGCGTTCGCACGCCTTCGCCATGAAATCGCAGATGTGGTTGCTCGATCCGCGTCCCAATTTGCCGTCCATTGTACGAGCAATTGAGGAAGGGTTCGCATTGTCGGAAGCGACCAATACACCTGTAATGCTCGAACTGCGCATTCGTGCATGTCATGTCTACGGACGTTTTATTGCGAAGGACAATGTGCGTCCGCAGTTCACGCTCAAAGACGCAATGGAAACGCCAGCGCGCGACGTAAGCCGCATTGTTCTTCCACCAGCCAGCTTCCTGCACGAGCAGGAAAAGATTCAGAAGCGCTGGCCCGCTGCGCAGGAATTTATAAAAGCAAGAGGCCTGAACGAATTTGTTGCCGATGGCGCACAGGACTTCGGCATTTTACTGCAGGGCGGAATGTACAACACGGTCGTGCGCGCCTTGGAATTGCTTGGGCTGGGCGATATCTTCGGTAACAGCCGCGTGCCGCTCTACATCATGAACGTCACCTACCCGCTGATCGATGACGAAGTGAGGCGCTTTTGCATCGGAAAGCGTGCAGTGCTGGTCATTGAGGAGGGTCAGCCGGATTTCATCGAGCAGAATCTGAATACCATCCTGCGAAGAGCCGATATACAAACCAAACTGCACGGCAAAGATCTACTTCCGATGGCGGGCGAATACACTGCCGCCGTCATCATGAAGGGCATTCTGCAGTTTGTCGAAAAATACGCTCCCCAGTTGCTGGAAGGTCATCGGCTGCCAGGCGTGTTGCAGCCCGCTGTTCAGAAACCTGCCGCCGTGCAGAAGGTGGAAAGTGAAATTCATCCGCGCCCTCCGTCCTTTTGTACAGGCTGCCCGGAACGCCCCATTTTCACCGCTATGAAGCTAGTGGAGCGGGAATTGGGACAGCATCACGTGAGCTGTGACATTGGATGCCATCTCTTTTCGATCTTGCCGCCATTCAATTTAGGCGCAACCACGATGGGCTACGGGCTCGGCTGGGCGGGCGCTGCCGCATTCAACACCGGCGAGACGCAGAAGCGGACCATCTCGATTATGGGCGATGGCGGCTTCTGGCACAACGGTTTAACCAGCGGCGTCGGTAACGCCGTCTTCAATAAGAACGACGGGGTTCTGGTGGTCATTGACAATGCCTACACCGCCGCAACAGGTGGCCAGGACATTCTCTCATCCCAGGCAGATAACCGGAACCGGACAACCAAATTGTCGATCGCTGACGCGGTGCGCGGAGTCGGCGTGAAATGGGTGCGCATGGTGACCCGCACGTATGACGTAGCTGGCATGCGCGACCTGCTAAAGGAAGCGCTGACCACCAAGGAAAAAGGTCCCAAGGTGATAGTGGCTCAAAGCGAGTGTACCCTCAACCGGCAACGCAGAGTGAAGCCGTTGATGAAACAGTTGGCAGAACAGGGCAACCGCGTGGTGCGGGAACGGTTTGGCGTCGACGCCGAAACTTGTACGGGTGACCACTCCTGTATTCGTCTGTCCGGATGCCCCTCGCTTACAATTCAGCCTAATCCAGACCCACTGCGAAAAGATCCTGTTGCAACCGTCCTCGACAGTTGCGTCGGCTGTGGGCTCTGTGGTGAAGTCGCCCACGCGGCAGTGCTGTGCCCCTCGTTTTATAGAGCGGATGTGATCACCAATCCCAGCCGTTGGGATCGTTTAAGGAACAGTTTCGCCCGGCCCATCATCGCGTTTCTGCAGCGTCGTCTCGACACGCGTCTCGCGGGGAACGCTGCCTAGCGAACCAGAGAAACGGTAATGGATGCGAATGTGACTACAGAGTCGGCGTCCGTTATATCCGCAAATGTAAAAGCAATTTCGATCGCCATCCTGGCCATGGGAGGCGAAGGCGGTGGCGTATTAGCCGACTGGCTGGTGGATGTGGCGGAACACGCCGGATATTATGCGCAAAGCACGTCGGTTCCCGGCGTCGCGCAGCGTACCGGGGCGACCATTTACTATGTCGAACTGTTTCCGGAGATCGTGTCGGACAGCGGAGGCAAAGAACCTGTCCTGGGATTAATGCCCGTACCCGGAGAGGTGGATGTGGTCGTCGCCTCCGAGTTGATGGAGGCGGGCCGCGCGATACAACGCGGCTTGGTAACGCCAGACCGAACAATTCTTATCGCGTCCGAACACCGCGTTTATTCAATGTCGGAGCGCACCGCCATCGCCGACGAACGCGTGGATTCGCAAAGTCTGCTTGAGGCGGGAAATGCCGCTGCTAAGCGCTTCGTGCACTGTGACTTCGCACGCTTAGCGAACGAGAAAGGCAGCGTGATAAGTGCGTCTTTGTTCGGCGCGTTGGCGGCAAGTGGTGGCCTGCCGTTCACGCGAGAACAGTTCGCAAACGCAATTCGCGGGGGCGGCGTCGGCGTGGAATCAAGCTTGGCCGCTTTCGAAGCAGGATACGCGGCCGCCAGTCAGCCGGCTGCAATCGACCACGCGGCTGTTTCGCCGCCCGCCGCCGCTCGTCCTCGGCGACTTGAAGATCTCATTGCGCGCGCAACGCATGAGTTTCCCGCAGCCGGTCACGAATTTATTCTTGCCGGAGTGCGCCGTCTGGTCGACTATCAGGACGAGCGATATGCACGCCAATATCTCGACTGGCTTGCTCCCATTCACGATGCCGACGCGCAATATGGCACGGGCGACTTTCTGCTTCTAGCGGAAACTGCGCGATATCTGGCCCTCTGGATGACATACGAAGATGCCGCGCGAGTAGCGGACCTGAAGATTCGTCGAACGCGTTTCGAGAGGGTGCGCCAGGAAGTCAGGGCCAGACCCGATCAGATCGTCCAAATTAATGAATTCTTGCACCCAAGCGTCGACGAGATCACAGACATTCTGCCAGCCAGGTTCAGCCGCTTTATCCTTCGTACAAAACCGCTAAAGCGATTAGTGGAACGATTCACCGGTAAAGGACGTGTGGTACAGACGACTTCGCTCGCTGGATTCCTGATGCTCTATGCGTTAGCCTCCATGCGGCATTTACGGCGGCAGTCGCTTCGCTTCGAAAGAGAATGCAAACTCATTCGTGAGTGGCTCCTGCAACTTCCATCGCTTGCAGCCGAAGACTATAGGTTGGCAGTCGAAACCGCTGAATGCCCGCGCCTGATTAAGGGCTACGGCGAAACTCATGCTCACGGGATGCAGAACTACATCGCCGTGATGTCCGTGCTCGGGCGTTTACGGGGCAAACCGAATGCGGCTGATGCAGTACGGCGCTTGCGCGAGGCGGCATTAAAAGATGAAAGCGGCAAGATTCTCAAACAAACCTTGCAAGAGGTGAATGCGTGACCTCACCCGGGAGCCGGCCTTCATGAGAGTCGTTTGTATAGGAGGCGGTCCCGCCGGCTTGTACTTCTCCATTCTGGCGAAGAAGGCCAACCCAGATTGGGACGTCACGGTTATCGAGCGCAACCGCTCCGATGCAACTTTCGGGTGGGGCGTCGTTTTCTCCGACAAAACCATGGACGGTTTCAAAGAGGCCGACCCCGAAACTCATTACGCCATCACGCGAGCGTTTCGACACTGGGATGACATTGACGTCTTCTTTAAAGGCACAAAAATTACCTCCAGCGGACACGGATTCTGTGGCATTGCGCGCATCAAGCTGCTCGAAATTCTGCAGCAGCGCGCGGGCAGTCTGGGCGTAAACCTTATTTTTGAAACTGAAGTCAAAGATCGGGATGATTACACGACGGAGTATGACCTGGTAGTTGCCTCTGATGGCGTTTCCTCCATCACGCGGCGGAAATATCAGGACATATTCCGGCCCAACGTTCAGGTTCGGAACAATCGCTTCATATGGCTAGGGACCAAGAAAAAGCTGGATGCGTTCACTTTTGATTTGCGCAAGACGGAATGGGGCTGGTTCAATCTGCACGCTTACCGTTTCGATGAAAATTGGTCCACCTTCATCGTCGAAACTCCAGAAAAGAATTGGTTGCGCGCAGGCCTCGATCAGATGGATGTCAATGAGTCCATCGCATTATGCGAAAAGATTTTCGCGGAACGGCTTGACGGAAATCGCCTCGTATCCAACGCCAAACATCTGAGCGGCTCGGCGGTGTGGCTGAAGTTCCGTCGCATCCTTTGTGAGAAGTGGCACCACAAGAACATCGTTCTGATTGGCGACGCTGCGCACACGGCGCATTTTGCTATCGGTTCGGGAACAAAGCTCGCAATGGAAGATGCCATCGCACTGGCGCGCATATTGTCGTCGCGCGAAGGCAATACCGAACAATCCCTGCATCGTTATCAGGAAGAGCGGGAACTCGAGGCGCTTAAACTGCAAAGCGCGGCGCGCAATCGCATGGAGTGGTTTGAGGACATCGAACGCTATGTTCATCTCGATCCGCCACAGTTCGCCTATAGCCTCTTGACCGGCAGTCAAAGAATCGGCCATGAAAATCTTCGCCTGCGCGACGCCCGGTATGTACAAGGTGTGGAGACGTGGTTTGCCGCGCGGTCGGGGATGACTTATCCGGTCCCGCCAATGTTCACCCCTTTTCGCGTGCGCAGTTTGACCCTTAAGAACCGTGTTGTTGTTTCGCCTATGGCGACCTACAACGCCAAAGACGGCTTGCCCAACGATTTTCATCTCGTACATTTGGGTGCTCGGGCGATGGGCGGCGCCGCAATGGTTGTCACCGAAATGACCTGCGTGTCACCGGAAGGGCGAATCACTCCCGCCTGTCCCGGATTGTGGAATGAACAGCAGTTGCTTGCCTGGACACGTATTGTCAACTACGTTCATGAGCATACAGACGCCAAAATCGCATTACAGCTCGGCCATTCAGGGCGGAAAGGATCAACGCAACGCGGATGGGAGGCGATTGATCATCCCTTGCCCGGCGGCAACTGGCCCCTCATCTCGGCTTCTCCCTTGCCTTATATCGAAGGTGTTTCTCAAACACCGCGCGAAGCGACGCGAGAAGACATGCACTGCATCAGACAGGAGTTCGTGGCAGCCACTGAGCGCGGAGCCGCCGCCGGATTCGATTGGCTGGAGTTTCACTGTGCCCACGGTTACTTGATGTCGAGCTTTATCTCACCCTTGACAAACCGAAGGACCGACGAATACGGCGGAGCGCTTGAGAATCGAATGAAATTCCCGCTCGAAGTTTTTCGTGCGATGCGCGCCGTCTGGCCTGCGGAAAAGCCGATGAGCGTCCGTATCTCGGCTACGGATTGGGCGCCGGGAGGCAATACTCCGCAGGACGCAGTGAGAATCGCTTGCATGTTCAAATCAGCCGAAGCTGACCTCATTGACTGTTCTGCGGGACAAGTCACGAAAGCGGAGCAGCCTGTGTATGGCAGGATGTTTCAGGTGCCGTTCTCCGATCGCATTCGTAACGAAGCGAACGTGCAGACCATCGCCGTTGGAAATATTTTCGAAGGCGACCATGTCAACACGATCATCGCGGCAGGTCGGGCGGACCTGTGCGCCATCGCACGTCCTCACTTAGCAGATCCTGCCTGGACATTACACGAAGCGGCCAAACAGGGATTTTCGGAAATCTGGTGGCCCCAGGAGTACCTGGGCGGAAAACTGCAACTCGAACGCAATCTCGCGCGCGCGGCGCTGTTAAAACTTCAGGTATGATCACCAGCTTGTGAGCCCAACAACAGATCTGCAAGGAAAACATGCGCTCATATCCGGTGGAGCGCGCGGTATCGGCTTGGCCATTACGCGCCTTCTGGTGCAGCACGGCGCGCGTGTGAGCGTAACCGGCCGCATGCCGCAACGCCCGGAACTCTTACATGAATTCACAGATCACGGACTCGGCTACTGCAGTATGGATGTCTGCGACTCGCAATCGGTGAAGCACGCGTTTTCCCAAGCGCGCCAGCAATTCGGTGCCGTGCACATCCTGATCAACAACGCCGGACAAGCCGCATCCGCCCCCTTTCTCAAAACGGATCTCGACCTCTGGCGCCGTATGATGGACGTCAATCTCGATGGAACCTATCGTGTCACCCAAGCAGCTCTGCCGGATATGCTTGCGGTGGGGTGGGGGCGCATCGTAAATGTGGCTAGTGTTGCCGGTCTTGTCGGCGCGCCCTATATTTCGGCTTATTGTGCCGCCAAACACGGAATAGTCGGACTGACGCGAGCGTTAGCCACGGAGTTGGCGACCAAAGGGATCACCGTGAACGCTGTGTGCCCTGGCTACACGGATACGGATATGGTCCGGGATGCACTAACAAACATCGTCTTCCGTACCGGCCGCACGCACGAGCAGGCGCTCGCTGAGCTGACGGCGCGAAATCCGCAGAAGAGATTGGTCACTCCGGAAGAAGTAGCAAATGCCGTCGCTTGGCTCTGTTTGCCGGGCAGTGAAGCAATCACGGGTCAGGCGATCACCGTGGCGGGTGGAGAGGTCATGTGAGGAGAACAGTCTGATGCGTTATCTTTCGGGCGAGCCGCACGAGTTGCCGGGCAATCGCAGTGCGCTCCGCACCTACACCGCCAAACACTTTCGCTACGAAAGCGACGGAAAAA
The DNA here is from genome assembly GCA_035652115.1 of Bryobacteraceae bacterium. GTDB lineage: Bacteria > Acidobacteriota > Terriglobia > Bryobacterales > Bryobacteraceae > Bog-105. The sequence continues at coordinate 40,709 of DASREJ010000267.1, read as the reverse complement.
TCGCCCTTGTCACATTGAATCGGCCTGAGCGAAAAAATCCTCTCACCTTCGACTCCTACGCCGAGTTGCGTGATCTTTTCCGAACCATGCTGTACGCCGGCGACATCAAAGTCATCGTCATCAATGGCGCCGGAGATAACTTTTGCTCAGGCGGCGATGTCCATGAGATCATCGGCCCTTTGACCAAACTCGACATGCCTGGCTTGCTGGCGTTTACTCGCATGACGGGCGACGTAGTCAAGGCCATGCGTGCGTGTCCGCAGCCGGTGATTGCAGCCGTCGATGGCGTTTGCGCGGGTGCGGGCGCCTTGTTGGCGCTCGGCTCCGATCTACGTTTGGGAACGGCACGCAGCAAAACCGCTTTTCTATTTATGCGCGTGGGACTGGCTGGCTGCGATATGGGTGCGTGCGCCTTGCTGCCGCGTGTGATCGGTCAAGGACGGGCCGCGGAACTACTGTATACCGGCCGCGCGATGACCGGCGAGGAAGCAGAACGATTTGGCTTCTTCAATCGCTTGTGCGCACCGGAGTCGCTGGTTCGAGAAGCGCACTCCCTTGCACAGCAACTTGCCGAAGGTCCCACGTTCGCGCACGGCATCACCAAGAAAATGTTACAGCAGGAGTGGAACATGGGCATAGATGAAGCGATTGAGGCCGAGGCGCAAGCGCAGGCAATCTGCATGATGACGAACGATTTTCATCGTGCTTACCACGCGTTTGTAGATAAACAAAAGCCTGTGTTTGAGGGTGATTAGCGTGCCCGAGCGCAGTCACCCAGAACTTAGTCATCCAGAACTTAGTCACTTGGACTGGCCCTTTCTCGAACCGCATCACAAACAGCATGCAATCGCTCTCGAGAATTGGTGCGGCGTCCACCTCCAAACCGTCCCCCATGTGAACGTAGACAACGCCTGCCGCAGCCTGGTGCGCGAACTCGGGGCCGCTGGTTGGTTGAAGTACGCTATCGCCGGGGCACAATTTGGCGGCGCGTCCGAAGCGATTGATACGCGCCTTCTGTGCTTGACGCGCGAGACGCTTGCCTTCCATTCCGGTCTGGCGGATTTCGCATTTGCGATGCAAGGACTAGGCTCCGGCGCAATCACCCTTTTCGGCAACCCGAAACAGAAGGCGTGCTACCTGCCGCGGGTGGCAAACGGCTCCGCTATCGCCGCGTTCGCGTTATCCGAACCGGAAGCGGGCTCCGACGTGGCGGCCTTGCGCTGCCGGGCGGAGTTAAATGGCGACTCCTATACCCTCAACGGCGAGAAGACCTGGATTTCAAACGGTGGCATCGCCGATTTCTACGTTGTATTCGCACGGACTGACGAAGCGCCTGGATCGCGCGGCATCACTGCATTTATCATCGAACCGGATGCCCCCGGGTTTGAAATCGCTGAACGTCTCGACGTGATTGCGCCGCATCCTCTCGCTCGGTTGGCCTTTCATAATTGCCGTGTTCCCGCGGCGCAGCGCGTCGGCGAAGCCGGCCAAGGGTTCAAAATCGCGATGGCAACGCTCGATGTATTTCGAACCTCTGTTGCCGCTGCCGCCTTAGGGTTTGCGCGGCGCGCACTGCACGAAGCACTCGCGCGGGCCACTTCGCGTCAATTATTTGGACAAGTCCTTTCGGATTTCCAACTCACGCAAAGCAAGCTGGCTACGATGGCCACAGGAATCGACGCTGCCGCACTGTTGACGTATCGGGCGGCATGGCTGCGCGATCAAGGGAAACGCATCACTGTGGAAGCAGCGATGGCAAAGATGACCGCGACCGAAACCGCTCAAGAGGTGATTGACGCTGCGGTCCAGATTTTTGGCGGCCAGGGTGTGATAAGCAATCATCCGGTGGAACGCCTCTATCGCGAAATTCGGCCGCTGCGCATTTACGAGGGAGCTACCGAAGTGCAAGAGTTAGTCATTGCGCGAGGCATCATTAAGTTGTTCCAGACCGATCATGAACTCACGCAATAAAATACTCCAACCACCGGGCTGGGCCTCTCCGCGTGGGTATTCGAATGGCATCGAAGCCCAAGGGCGCATGGTGTTTGTCAGCGGAATGGTCGGCTGGGATAGCGCGGGCCATTTCCAAACGGACGATTTTGTCGCCCAGACTCGACAAGCGCTGCAGAACATCGTTGCCGTACTGGCAGAAGCATCGGCCGAGCCCCGCCATATCGTCCGTCTGACTTGGTATGTGGTCGACAAGACGGAATATCTGAAGGCTCTAAAAGAAATCGGTGCTGCTTACCGGGAGATCATAGGTTCTCATTATCCCGCTATGACTGCGGTCGAAGTTTCCGCCCTCATTGAGGATCGCGCACGAGTTGAGATCGAAGTCACCGCCGTGGTTCCCGATTAGCCGGCACGTGCCCGTCCAGGGACACCTCGGCGATTGACAGCAAGCGAATGACCGAATAGATTTGTTTGTCGATGGGTGGAATGAAACCCTTTAACCTTTTCGAGTCAATGAGGTGGTTGCAAATCAAGCAGAAAGCGCACACCCGCGACCCCTACTGCAAAAACTACGCCTAGCAAGTTGTCTAGGGTAATCTCCCTTCCTCGAATGGGGTCCTAAATACAGCTTTGTAGGTTGCGGGGGTCGCCCGCTTCCCCGATATTCAATGCCCCAAAAAAGTATTCTTATCGCTGGCGGTGCCGGATTTATTGGCGCTCACGTCACCAACGAACTCCTCGAACATGGATACACGGTTCGCATCTTGGACTCGCTGGTTCCTCAGGTTCACGGTGTGGATCGTCGCCGCCCGGCGTATCTCAATCCGGACGCCGAATTCATCTATGGAGATTTACGTGATGCGACCTGCCTGAAGAAGGCGCTCCGAGGGGTCGAAGCGGTAGTGAATCTGGTGGCCTTGGTGGGAGTGGGTCAGAGCATGTACCAGATCGAGGAATACACTGCCGTCAATAACGGTGGCACGGCCGCCTTGATGCAAGCGCTGGCCCGGAATCCAGTGGAAACGATTGTTGTGGCATCGAGTATGAGCATTTATGGCGAAGGGCTTTACCGGGATGTCGACGGGCAGGTCCGCAATGCTCCGCCTAGAACAGTTGAACAGATGAAGGCGGGTTATTGGGAGATTGACGACGAACAAGGGCGTCCACTCACTCCGGTCCCCACGCCCGAAGAAAAAACACCTGCTCTCGCTTCGCTCTATGCGCTCTCGAAGTTTGACCAGGAGATGATGACCATCATTCTCGGGCCTGCCTATGGCATGCGCGCCGTGGCGCTTCGCTTTTTTAATACCTATGGTCCTTATCAGGCGCTCTCGAATCCTTATACGGGAGTACTTAGTAACTTTGCGGCGAGAGTATTAAACGGCAAAGCACCGTTAATTTACGAGGATGGAAATCAGAAGCGCGATTTTGTAAGCGTGTACGACGTTGCTTGCTCCGTCCGGCTCGCAATTGAGACGCCGTCCGCGAGCGGCCAAGCCTTCAATATTTCCTCCGGTCAGCCCATGACGGTTAAAGATGTCGCCGCTAAGACAATTCGTTGCTTAGGATCTGACACACTTCAACCCGAGATCACAGGTAAATACAGGGTCGGGGATATCCGCCACTGTTTTGCCGACATTTCGAAAGCCAGGAACGTTTTAGGTTGGCGGCCGGCGATTAGTCTAGAGCAAGGCCTTGAGGATCTCGCATCTTGGCTCGATGGGCAGAAAGCCGAGGATCGAGTCGTAGAAGCGCGTCAGGAACTCGCCGTTCGGGGGCTAATGCTATGAGCGGCCCGCGCATCGGTCTAACGGAATGGTTCCGTCCGGGAGATTATGCGCGTGTCGACGCGGTCATCACTCAAGCGAAAGTGCTCAACATTACCGAGCTGCGAACCGGTATATGTTGGGCCGATTGGTACACGTCTGAAGGAGACGGCTGGTACGCGTGGCTTTTGCCTACGCTCTCACAGGAGTTCAAGCTACTGCCGTGCTTTCTCTACACTCCGCCGTCGCTCGGAATCGCCCCCAAATTCTCATCGCCGCCGCGTTCTCCCAAGGCCTATGCGGATTTCATCGATGTGATGATTACGCGATTCGGTCACCTGTTCGATTGGATCGAACTCTGGAATCATCCCACCAACATCAATGACTGGGATACGCGGCTCGATCCCGGCTGGTCCATCTTTAGCGAAATGGTTGGGGGTGCCGCTTACTGGATTCGCGAACGGGGCAAAAAGGTAGTTCTTCCGGGGCTCTGGCCTACCGATTTGCATTGGTTCGAACTAATGGCTGATCGCGGCGTACTCGCTTACGTCGACGCTGTCGGAGTCCACGGTTTCCCAAGCAGTCCCGAATTCGGCTGGCGCAGTTGGCGGAAAGAAGTGGCCGATGTACGCAAATGCCTCCAAAGGTTGAACGTCAATCCGGAAATTTGGATAACCCAGACGGGCTTTTCGACATGGCGCGGCGACGAACGTTCTCAGGAAATAGCGTTCTTTGAAGCGTTAGATGCCCCCGTTGAACGAGTTTATTGGAGCGAACTATTCGATCGCTCGCCGAAGACGACATTTGCAGATGCGGCTCACTCGGATGAGCGTGATTTTCATTATGGATTGTTGCGCGCCGACGGAAGTCCCAAGTTGCTTTACCAGCGCTGGTCGGAAAACGGTCTTAATTCGTTGCTCGCATCCTCCCGGTCTTCTTCGAAAATAAGTCCTTCTTCTAGTCGTAAGCGCGCCGTGATTACTGGCGGCGCTGGATTCATCGGTACGAACCTCGCGGAACGACTGGTTCACGAAGGGTTCAAAGTTACTCTTTTCGATAATCTCTCGCGGTTCGGTGTCGACAAAAATATCGAATGGCTCACGAGCACTTACCCTGAGGACACGACTCTCGACGAGGGAGATATACGAAACGCCGATCATGTGCGGAAGGCCCTCCGGAAAGCCGATCAGGTGTTTCACCTCGCCGCCCAGGTGGCCGTTACCACTAGCTTAGTGAACCCGCGGGAAGATCACGAAATCAATGTGGGCGGAACTATCAATGTACTAGAGGCCCTTCGTGAAAACGCTTCGCCTCCAGCACTCATCTTCACCTCTACTAATAAGGTCTACGGCGGCTTGACAGATCTGACCTTGGAGAGAAATTGCACGCGTTACCGTCCGCTGGACGCTTCCTTGCGAACAGGAATCAGCGAACAAAGGCCCCTCGATTTTCACAGCCCCTATGGCTGCTCCAAAGGAGCGGCAGACCAGTACGTGTTGGATTACGCGCGTAGCTTTGGAATTCCCGCAGTTGTATTTCGCATGAGTTGCATCTATGGTCCGCATCAAATGGGAACCGAGGACCAAGGTTGGATTGCGCATTTCCTGATCAAAGCGATATCAGGCGAGCCAATCGTGATTTGCGGCGACGGCATGCAGGTGCGTGACGTACTTTTCATTGAGGACCTCGTGGACGCGTTCCTGCTGGCTCAAGCGAATAGCCGCACTTTGTCCGGCCAGGCGTTCAACATCGGCGGAGGTTTGGGAAATACCATTTCGCTCTTGGAATTGCTGCAACTGATTGAGACTATGGAGGGCCGCAAACCGAACATTCAGATGGAAGATTGGCGCGTGGGAGATCAGCGCTATTACGTGTCCGATACGGCCAAATTCAAAGCCGCTACCGGGTGGGCGCCCCGCGTTTCCGTCCGGGAGGGTATCGGTCGACTTTATAAGTGGCTGAAAGAGTTTTCCACGGAGCGAATTCCTGTAGCAGCAACCGAAGGAGAGCATGCGCTTCTCTCTCGTTAATCCGAATTGGGACTTCGCGGGAAGTGTGTATTTTGGCTGCCGCGAGCCTCATCTGCCGCTGGAGTATGGGTATTCGAAAGCGCTTTTAGAAGCTGCGGGGCATGAAGTTCAAATCGTCGATGGGCAGTTGGAACAACTGTCGATCGAAGAAATCGCGTCGCGTGTTCGTTCCCTAAACCCCGATTACAGCGTAGTCACTACTGCGCCTAGCTATCTATTCTGGCGATGCGCGCCGCCGGAGCTTCGCCTTCCAATGGAATTGGCCCGAGTGCTACGCGATGTGTCCAAAGCAACGGTGGCGATCGGACCGCACGCCTCGACGACGCCGCGGACAACATTGAACAAGCTCGGCGTCGATGTCGTTGTGCTCGGAGAGTGCGAGGAAGTTTTGCCGCAGTTGACTGGCGATCGCGCAGAGATTTCTTCTATCGCCTATCGAGCGGGTAACGCAGTTCGTGTTCAAGGAACTGTTCACGAGTCTGATATGGCTAGCCTGCCGGCGCTGTCGTGGGACAAGCTCCTGATAGAACGGCACTCGCATCATCATCACCGGTTCGACTCGGAACCCGTTGGTCCAGGCGCCGAAATGGAGACGTCGCGAGGATGTCCTTATCACTGCACTTTCTGCGCCAAGGATAACTTTCGGAATACATTTCGTCGACGTCCGGTTGAAATTGTGGCGCGTGAATTGGACGGCTTAATCGCGGCCGGTATTGAATATGTTTACTTTATCGACGAAATTTTCCTGCCGTATCGCGATTTGCTCGAAATGATCGCCGAACGGCAAATTAAATTCGGGATTCAAACCAGAATCGATCTTTGGAAGCCGGACATGATCGATCTGCTCGGAGATGCCGGCTGCGTCTCGATTGAGGCGGGAGTGGAAAGCATCACGGAGCAGGGTCGCGACCAACTGGCAAAAAAGTGCAAATTGTCGACCGGCGAGATCTCCGAACGCTTGCTGCATGCCAAGCGAAAAGTAGCCTTTGTGCAAGCCAATCTGTTGGATTGTCAAACGGACGACCCCGACGAAGTAGAAAGTTGGCGGGAATATCTGCAGCAGCATGGCGTCTGGGCAAATAAACCGGTGCCGCTCTTCCCATATCCCGGGTCGCCAGACTACACCCGGCGGTGGGGGGCGCCGGACGACCATGCCTGGGAGCGCGCACATGAATTCTATTTGCGGCAGTTCGATGCATTTAGCGACATTCAGGAGCAGCGCCCAGCGGACCTTATTCAATTGGAAACTGTGGGGCGCTAATCATGCGAGTGTTGATGACCGGCGATACCGCCGGAGGTGTCTTCACATTTGTAACTGAATTGGCGCTTGGCCTAACGGCGTCCGGTTATGACGTCACATTAGCAACATTCGGTCCTGAACCAAAAGAGCTCCTCCGCAACATTCGCTGGTTCCACCACGTTTCGCGCCTCGAGTGGCAAGAAGATCCTTGGGAGGATCTGCAACCAGCCGGGACGTGGCTGCAATCGATAGCAGCGGCGGAATCACCCGATTTGGTTCATCTCAACACGCTCTGCCACGGCGATTTGAATTGGGCTGCTCCGGTGGTCACGACGATCCATTCGTGTGTGCCCACTTGGTGGTCTCAAGTAAAGCAATCAAATGTTCCAGCGGAATGGAATCGTTATCGTCAAGTAGTCAGACAATCGTTAGAAGCCGCGTCCCTGTTGGTTAGCCCGACACGAGCGCTGCTCGACTTGCTGATTGATGCATGGCCGGTCGATTTCTCTAGCGCGCTTGTCATACCAAATGGATTGGATCAGTCCCAATGCCGGCGTCTTGAAAAGAGTGATTTTGTCCTGGCCGTAGGACGGTTCTGGGATGAGGCCAAGAATGTAAAGGCTCTCGCCTCAGTGGCTAAGTCGATCCCATGGCCGATATACCTTGCTGGAGAGAGCGGGAACGCCTCTGAATGCCGAGTTCTGGGTCACCTCTCACGAAATGAACTCTTCGATTGGTATGCGCGGGCCTCTATTTTTGTTTCGCCGGCAAGATACGAGCCTTTTGGGCTTTCCGTTCTCGAAGCGGCAATGTCAGGGTGCGCCCTGCTGCTGAGCGACATCCCCTCGTTTCGCGAGAACTGGTCTGGGGCGGCAATGTTCGTTAGGCCGGAGGAACTCGAGGCCGGCCTGAACACCTTGATTGCTGACGAACCGTTGCGACGCGATCTGCAGAGGAAAGCGAAAGAGCGTTCCTGTTTATTTAGTCGCGAAGCCATGACTGCGAATTACGTGGCTGCTTATCAGCATGTAGGGGAGTGTCTGTGCGTTTCGTAATCTTTACGCACTCCTTGCTGTCCGATTGGAACCACGGCAACGCCCATTTTCTGCGCGGCATCTGTACGGAGTTGCGGCAGCGCGGACATGAACTCACCGTTTATGAACCTGAAGATGGATGGAGCCGCCGAAACCTGCTGCAAAATGCAGGCGAATCCGCTATCCATGGTTTCAAACAAAAATATCCGGAACTCGAAAGCATTTTATATAACGAGGAAACTCTCGATTTACGCGCAGCCTTGGGCGGCGCGGATGTTGTGTTAGTTCACGAGTGGAATACGTCGGAACTGATCCGGAATATTGGTCAGTGTCGAGCAAGGAATGACTTCACGTTGTTATTTCATGACACGCACCATCGCAGTGTGACAGAACGCGATGCCATCGCCGGGTTCGATCTGACGCACTATGATTGCGTTCTCGCTTACGGAAACGTCATCCGAGATGCTTACCTGCGTAACGGCTGGGCTAAAAGAGCCGTTACGTGGCATGAAGCTGCCGATACGCGCATTTTTCATCCACTAGTAGCCGAAAAATGCGGCGATTTAGTTTGGATCGGAAATTGGGGCGACGACGAACGCGCTGCGGAGCTGCGCGAATATCTAATCCGCCCCGCGAAAGACTTGAAGTTGTCCGCCGTAGTCTACGGCGTGCGCTACCCGAACGAAGTCCTGACAGAACTGGCGGACGCCGGTATTGAATATAAAGGATGGCTCCCCAATTATTGTGTTCCCGAAGTCTTCGCGCGTTATCGTTTGACGATCCACGTCCCTCGTCGGCCCTACGTCAAAGCGCTTCCAGGCATCCCTACGATTCGGCCGTTTGAAGCGCTCGCCTGTGCTATTCCGCTAATCTCTGCGCCATGGCGAGACAACGAACATCTCTTCCATCCCGATTCAGATTTCGTGTTTGCGCATTCCGGGAGCGAAATGCGCGATCACATACAGAGGCTGCTCTCCCAACCCGAAACGGCACACTGCCAGGCGAGCAATGGTCTTGCAACTATTCGCAGCCGTCATACATGCGCTCACCGTGTGGATGAGTTGATGGAGGTGATTGGCCAATGAACATTGCGTTTTTCGGATCGAGCTTAGTGTCCGCATATTGGAACGGCGCCGCTACTTACTATCGCGGGGTGATCCGTGCCTTGAATGCGCGAGGGCATCAAATCACCTTCTATGAGCCCGATGCCTGGGGCAGGCAAGAACATCGCGACATTCCCGATCCGTCATGGGCCCGCGTTGTTGTCTTTCCCGCCACTGAAGCTGCTGCACTAGCCTGTGTGGAGGAGGCGAAGCGAGCGGATTTGATTGTAAAAGCCAGCGGCGTCGGCATCTTTGATGAATTGCTTGAGCGCGCCGTGCTGGAACAGAAAACCTCCGCAAATATGGTGATCTTCTGGGACGTGGACGCCCCGGCCACACTCGATCGAATCACGAATCATCCCGGCGACAGTTTCAACAAACTGATTCCTCGCTACGATGTGGTGTTCACTTACGGCGGCGGAAGCCCGGTTGTAAAAGCGTACAAGGCTTGCGGTGCGCGGGAGTGTGTGCCTATTTATAACGCGCTCGATCCGGAGACCCACTTTCCGGTTGCTCCAGATTCGCGCTTCGCTGCGGACCTCGCGTTTCTCGGCAATCGACTGCCGGATCGGGAGGCGAGAGTTGACGAATTTTTCTTGCGCCCTGCGCGAAGTCTGTCAGATCGCACTTACTTGTTGGGCGGCGCCGGATGGGCCGATAAAACGCGGAGTCCGAACGTCCGTTATGTCGATCATGTGTACACGCGTGATCACAATGCCTTTAATTCCACTCCGCTTGCCGTGTTAAATATTTCGCGCGACAGCATGGCTAAATATGGATTCTCGCCCGCAACCCGCGTCTTCGAGGCGCTCGGCGCCGCCGCTTGCATGATCACGGATCATTGGGAAGGAATTGAAAGTTTCTTTGAGCCGGACCATGAAATTTTGGTCGCTCGCAACAGCAGCGAAGTCATCGCCCATCTAATCGACCTGACGCCTCAGCGTGCAATGCAGATCGGCCGCAATGGGTACCGGCGAGTATTGAACGAACATACCTACGCTCATCGCGCGGCGGAAATCGACCAGACGCTAGGAGTCGACGTCGCCGTATGACAAGCGAGTTTGACATCGTCATTCTGGGATTGTCAATCACGTCGTCGTGGGGCAATGGACATGCAACCACATACCGCGGCCTGACTAAAGGACTTTCTCAACTCGGGTACCGAACGCTTTTCCTCGAACGGGATGCGGAGTGGTACGCGAGTAATCGTGATGAGCCGCGCCCAGCCGGATGTGTCACCGCTATCTATAACGGCTTTGCGGAGCTGGTCGCGCGATTTGAGCGGGCCATTTCAAACGCGCGGCTGGTTATTCTCGGCTCGTACGTTCCGGATGGCATTGAGATCGCCAAATGGATCACCTCTTCTTCTAAAGGCCATACGGCTTTCTATGACATCGATACCCCGGTAACGATGGCGCTCCTCAAACAAAATAATGCTACGTATCTGTCGCGCGAACTGATTCCATGCTTTGACGCATATTTTTCGTTTACGGGTGGTCCCACACTCAAGAAAATTGAACGGGATTTTGGATCTCCCATGGCGCGAGCTTTGCACTGCACGGTCGATCAGGAAATTTACCGGCCGGTTTCAGCAAACCGAACCTGGGAACTCGGTTACCTTGGCACGTACTCTGCCGACCGCCAAGGCGCGTTGGAGGAGCTGTTGCTTGAGCCGGCCGGAAGAATGTCGAAATCGCGCTTCGTTGTTGCCGGTCCGCAGTTTCCCGCTGATATCAAATGGCCCGCCAATGTGGACCGAATGGTTCATCTATCGCCTGGTGAGCATCCCGGATTCTATGCTGCACAGCGATTCACGCTTAATGTCACGCGTGAGGCCATGAAGCAGGCCGGCTATTCTCCCAGCGTTCGATTGTTTGAAGCCGGCGCTTGCGGAGCCGCCATCATTTCAGACTGGTGGCAAGGGCTCGATACCATCTTCGAGCCAGGCGCTGATTTATTGATCGCTGAAACGGCAGAAGATGTTTGCCGCTATCTTCGCGATACTTCGGACTCCGCTCGCGCGAATATCGGGGCACGAGTGCGAAGCCGCGTTCTTGCAGAGCACTCGCCGCTCGCGCGTGCCCGGCAAATTGAGAAATACCTAGGGGAGATGGATGACAACGTTTCTTCTTATTCGGCACTGCGAAACGGACGCGGTGGGCAAATACGTGAGCGGGTCGGTGCCGGGGCCGTCTCTGAACTCAACGGGCATGGCGCAAGCCAAGAATCTGGCCGCTCTGTTATCCGCGCTGCCGATACAGGCCGTATACACGAGTCCGCTGGAGCGAGCGTTAAAAACAGCAGCGGAGATCGCAGTGCCTCACAAGATTAAAGCGGTCATCGATCACGGCTTGGCCGAGACGAAATTTGGAGAGTGGGAAGGCATGGCATTTTCCGAATTGAACAAAAGAACGGAATGGCAGTATTTCAACCGCTTGCGCAGCTGGAACCAGCCACCGAATGGCGAATTGATGATTGAAATTCAGAACAGAATGGTTGCTACATTGCGCCGGCTGTGGCAGGCTCACATGAATTCCGTGGTTGCGATCGTTAGCCATGCCGACCCGCTTCGCTTGGCGCTCGCTTATTTTCTCGGAACTTCTCTGGACCATATGCAGCGGATTCGCCTTGACCCTGCTTCAGTTTCCATCGTTCAACTGGACGAGAGCTGGATTGAAATTATGGCCATAAATCGCTGCGAATCAATCGCGCTATGAAACTCGTAATCTTCGGACTTTCGGTTAGTTCGTCGTGGGGCAACGGCCATGCCACTTTGTGGCGGGGTTTGTGCGCTGCCTTGAGTCGGCGCCATCACGACGTCGTGTTTTTTGAGAGAGATGTCCCCTACTACGCTTCGACACGCGACATGGAGACTTTGCCGGGCGGTCAACTTATCCTCTATTCGGATTGGGCTGAAACCTTGCCGCTCATCGAACGCCACTTGCACGAAGCGGACGTTGCCATGACCACGTCATACTGTCCGGATGCCATCGCAGCCTCGCAGCTAATCTTCGAATCCAATGTTCATGTCCGCTGTTTTTATGATTTGGATACGCCCATCACGCTGGATCGGCTGAGGCGAGGGTTAAAAGTCGATTACATTGGAGAGCGCGGTCTGCGCGATTTTGACTTGACTCTGAGCTACTCCGGCGGAGCTTCGCTTAAGGAACTACAAAACCGGTTAGGGGCGGGCACGGTTTTTCCTCTGTATGGAAGTGTCGACCCAAGTGTGCATTTTCCGGTTCTGCCTTCGAATGAGTATCGGTCTGATATTTCGTATCTGGGAACCTGGTCGGTCGATCGACAACAGCGTCTGGAAGAACTTTTTGTCGAACCAGCAAAACGGATGCCGCAAGCGAGGTTTGTCATAGGCGGATCGATGTATGATGACCGCTTTCCGTGGCAGCCCAACATCCATCTCAAGAACCACATCCCCTCCTCTGATCACCCGACGTTCTATTGCTCGGCCAAATTAAACCTGAATGTCACGCGGCAGGCCATGGCCGACAACGGATACTGCCCATCTGGGAGATTGTTCGAAGCTGCCGCTTGCGGTTGCGTCACGCTGAGCGATGCATGGGAGGGGCTCGAAACATTTTTTGAACCAGAAAAAGAGATTCTAATTGCTCGGGATACAAACGACACCTTAGAAGCTCTGAAGCGCGATCCGGAAGAGCTCCATCGTCTCGGCAGAGCCGCTCGTGAGAAAGCAATGTCTTGCCATACTGCCGATATTCGAGCGCGTGAACTGGAGAGCTACTTGACGCAAAAGGCCGCCTGATGTGGGGAATAATTCCAGCGGCTGGAGCCGGGTCTCGTATTCAGCCATTGGCTTTCTCAAAAGAGCTGCTGCCGGTTTATGGCGAACGAAGTAAGCCGCGCGCCGTAAGTGACTATCTTCTGGAGCGCATGGTTTTGGCTGGAGCCGACAACATCTGTTTTGTAATTTCCTCCGGCAAATCGGACATTCTGGAGTACTATGGCGGTTCCGCCTACTCGGCTGCGCTTTGCTACGTCGTTCAGCCGAAACCAATCGGGCTTTGCGACTCTTTATTCCGTGCATTGCCGGTGATTGACCGTCAGTCGCCGGTATTAATCGGTTTGCCCGATACCATCTGGTATCCGGAATCGGGATTGGCGGGTTTGCCCGACGATCGGTTTTCTTTTCTCCTTTTTCCGGTGGAACGGCCTGAAGCTTTCGACGCTGTGGTCATTGACGACTCGAATCGCGTCAAAGAGATTCAGGTGAAGCACGACGCACCGTCAACGCACTGGGTGTGGGGCGCGTTCAAGATGCCTGGCTTTCTCTTTGCGGACCTGTTCCGTTTTTGGTGCGCACGCGGGCGTATCGACGAGTATGTCGGTACGCTTGTCAACGCCTGGATCGCAAATGGCGGTGCCGCTTATGGCTATCGTTTCGGAGAACGCTATTTTGACGTCGGAACGTTGGATGGATATATGCAAGCGATGCGCACTTTACAAATGCAAGCGGCCGAAGCCGCCGCCAGATGACAATCATGCTCGATCGCGAAGAAATACAACAGCAAGTCTTGAACTTAGGAGAGTGGTTTCACAACATAGATCTCGGTGGTGTAAAAACCGCGCCCCACCATTTCCTTGGCGACTATCCGTCTTGCAAATGGCGAAATTTTCAACATAGTTTGCCGATGGATCTATCCGGCAAAACCGTCTTAGATGTAGGTTGTAATGGCGGATTTTATTCGCTTGAAATGAAAAAGCGCGGCGCCGACCGTGTCCTTGGTATCGATTCCGACGTCCGTTACCTCGAACAAGCGCGCTTCGCCGCTGAGGCTACCGGATTAAAAATCGAATTTCGGCAGATGGATGTCTACGACGTCGCGTCCTTGAACGAAAAGTTTGATCTTGTTCTTTTCATGGGCGTGCTCTACCATTTACGGCATCCTTTGCTCGCGCTCGACCTGCTGAATGAATATGCGGTAAAGCAGACGTTGGTCTTTCAATCGTTATTGCGAGGCAGCGGGCAGACGCTGCATCTGAATGAGAACTATCCATTCAGCGAAACCGAATTATTCCATCAGGAAGGCTTTCCAGTAATGCACTTCATCGAACATCGCTACTCCAACGATCCGACAAACTGGTGGATTCCCAATCGCTCCTGCATCGAAGCAATGTTGCGAAGTTCGGGGTTTGAAATCATCGACCGGCCGGAAGATGAAGTCTATATCTGTAAGCGGAAATCGATGCATGATTGAAGCGGTGATGCTCTGGAATGAGCCCAATAATCTGTCGCATTGGAACTTTGAGGTGGACACAGGCTGGAAAATATTCTCAAACATGGTTAAGGCGGCAGCACAGGCAATCAAGGCCGAGAATGCAAAGGTGCAGAAGGTGCTCGGCGGCATGTCGCCTATCGATCCGGGCTTTTTGGAGACGCTGAACAAGCGGTCGGCTCTCGGCGAGATCGACGTTGTTGCCGTGCATGGTTTTCCTTTAGATTGGAATCACTGGACCATTAACGAATGGCCGGCGAAGCTTGCCGAGATTCAATCGGTGACGCAACTGCCCGTCTGGGTTTCTGAAGTCGGGGTCTCAACCTTCGGTGCCGACGAGGTTCAAGTATTCGGCCTTAATCGGACCGCGGAGCTACTCGTCGGAGCGACTGAACGCATTCACTGGTACAGCCTGTTTGATCTTCCGCGTGCCTGGCCGGCAACAACAAGACATCGTGAGGCTGAAGGCTCTTCCTACTATCGGCATTTCTACATGGGTTTGGTCCGGGAAGATGGTTCGCGTAAGCCGGCTTTTGATGAATTTAAACGTTACACGCCCTCATTAGGGATATGCCAATGGTTTCATTTCGAGGACAGTCGCCTCGATTGTGGTGTTCAGCTTCTGAAGGAGCTCGGCGTGAAAAATATTCGGACGGGCATCAGTTGGGCGGATAGTTTTCGGCCCGGCGCCGATAAATGGTTCGATCGGCAAATGAAGGCGCTCGACGATTTCAAGGTGACTGTTACGTATTGTTTTACGCCCGAACACTGCGGCCTTCTGCCGAATCACACCAGCCCTCCTAAGAATGTTGATGAGTTTGCTGAATTCTGCGCTCGCATGACTCGACGCTATGCCGGTTGATGTGGAGCTTCTCCGCGACGCTGCGGCTCGCCGGTGGATGCACTTCATGCTCCGGGGTGATTTTGAATCGGCTTGGCGCGAAAGTTCGTTCATCGACAGCACCGGGTATCAGGATCCGCATAAGCTGTGGAACGGGGAGTGTTGGTCTGGCAAACGAGTAATGATCCGTTGCCTCCACGGCTTGGGAGACGCGATTCAATTCATTCGCTACGCTCCGCTGTTGCGGCAGACGTGCCGCTTGCTTACGGTGCAAACCCATCCCCGGTTAGTCACTCTGCTGCAAATGGTAGATGGCGTCGACAAAGCGGTTACATGGAATGAAGGTGAGGGCAATTGGGACGTTCAGATGGAAATCATGGAACTTCCTCGTGCGTTCGGAACATCGCTGTCAACCATTCCGGCAGATGTTCCCTACATCCGCCTAACGTCGGAACAGCGTCGATGGGCGGCTGCTCTTGTGCCAAAGACAGCACGGCTAAATGTCGGCCTCGTATGGCAGGCAAGCGCATGGAATCCGAATCGGTCCATTCCTTTAAACGTGCTCGCGCCCATTCTGGAGTTGGACGGGTTTCGCTTCTACGGTCTGCAAAAAGAGATGACTGAATCCATTCCAGGCCTCCGCGATATTGAGAAGCATGCGACGGCCATCTCTGATACCGCAGCTTTAATGAGTCAAATGGATCTGATCATCTCGGTCGACACCATGACTGCTCATCTGGCGGGCGCGCTAGGAAAGCCGGTTTGGATATTGCTACCCGTGGATGCCGATTGGCGCTGGATGCTCGATCGGCACGACTCACCCTGGTATCCGACGGCGGCACTTTTCCGTCAAAGCCGTCCGGGCGACTGGTCAGCGACAATCGATGAGGTCACCGAGTCGCTGGTCAGCCTTTCTGCCTCACATGTTCAGAGGAAGTGCGAGGAAAAGGTGATCCCTCAATTGGCAAGTGCGCTACGCATGACAGCGATGAAGTGAACTGCTGTTTCCGCAAAAGTACTATCGCTTCAAATTTCCAGAACTCTCCATCTCACCTATGAAAAGCCGGACAAAAATGGCAAGTCCGACCAGATCCACTGCACTCGGATCGCGGAGAAGGAGTAATTACGCTCATATGTACAGAAGAGATTTTTTGCGAGGATTGGCGACGACCGCCGCGGCCGCATCACCGGCTCTAGCCCGGCAATCGCCCACGACGGCGCAGCAAAGCGATAACGGCATCTCGACTATACCCCGCGTGACAAATCCCGGAGAATTACGCGGAGAAATGCTTTACCGGAAACTCGGGCAAACTGGCGAAACTGTTTCTGCGATCGGCATGGGCGGTTCTCACCTTGGTAAACCTTCATTGACCCAGTTAGAAGCGACTCGATTAATTCATCAGGCAATTGACCGTGGCATCACATATATGGACAATTGCTGGGATTACAACGAAGGCCGAAGTGAACGATGGATGGGAGAAGCATTAGCTCAAGAAGGATATCGAAATAAGGTTTTTCTCATGACCAAAATCGATGGCCGTAGTAAAGAGATTGCGACCGATCAACTAAACGATTCCCTGACGCGTCTGAAAACCGACCGCATCGATTTGGTCCAATTTCACGAAATTCTCCGCTTCGATGATCCGGATCGGATTTTTCGTGAAGGAGGCGCGATTGAGGCTCTCACGCGTGCAAAAGCAGCAGGCAAAATTCGTTTCATCGGCTTCACGGGGCATAAAGATCCACACGTGCATTTGTACATGCTGGAAGTTGCCGCTAAGCACGGTTTTCGCTTCGACGCGGTATTAATGCCATCCAATCTTATGGACGCGCATTTTCGTAGTTTTGCCCAGCTCGTTATGCCAAAACTGGTGGAACAAAAAATAGGGATTCAAACCATGAAGCCCTTCTGCGGTGGAGATGGAATCATTTTGAAAAGCGGCACGATCAGGCACCCAATTGATTGTCTGCATTACGCGTTGAATCTCCCGGCAGATGTCGTAATCACCGGAATTGACAAACAAGAAGTGCTGGATCAGGCATTTCAAGCGGCAAAGACATTTCGGCCCATGAGCGATCAGCAGTTCTCTGAGTTGCTGGCAAGTACACGAAAAATTGCCGAGACGGGCCAATATGAATTATTCAAAGTCTCAGCCCACTTCGATGGAACAGCGCACCACCCGGATTGGCTCGGCGGAGATGACCCCGCGGTACAAAAACTCGCACCGCAGCCGGCTGGATAGAAGTACTGATCAGTCAGGGTTTTATGGCTATTAAGAAAGCTGTCAGTCCAGCGCGGAGTGCGCCATAGCTCGTCAGTGGTTCAAAACGTTGCTCGAAGCCGCCACACTTATCGGAGTGAAATGTAAGATGTACGATCTCATGCCGCGTTCCAGGCTGCTGATGCCGTGCTCCTTCGCTTCTTCAAGCGCTCGGCGATTATCCCATCCATCGTGCTGGATGCGGTAACACGCAATCACGGTGCCGGTGCGGTCTTTTCCACGCCTGCAATGCAGGAAGAAAGTTCCGGAGTCATTTTGCAGCAATGTTAGTATCTGCTCAATCTGAGCATTGCTCGGTGCACTGAATTCACCGAACGGAATGTTGATGTACTTAATCTTGAGCTTTCCGGCTTGCTCCTTTTCGAACCTCGTTCCGTCGCCGGGCTGCCGTAAGTCGATGATCGTCTTAACGCCCATCGCGCCAAGTTCCTGCAAGCCGACTGCATTGGGCGCGCCGCCGCGATAAATATGATCGTTGACCTTATCAAAGTTTTTGACGTGAACGACGGGAAGTTCCGCCGCTTCGCAAAGCGATAGTGTAACGGCGAAAATCAGAAATGCGCGCACAGCGTTTACTGCGGAGGCTTCTTAGGGTTCTGCTGTTGCTCGTCAGGAACAACGGAGCCGAAAGTAATCGTGGACTTCGATCCGAACTTTTTGTAGTGATCGTACTTGATCACTTCTTTAATGCGCTGCGATGGACCGTCTTTGAAATTTAGGACGTCGTCGGCATATGTGTACGTCGGAAACCAGAATTTGCCGTCGATCTGTTCACGGTAGGTCTCGAATTTCGGAAATTGCTGGTCTTCGTTGCGACCCAAGTGCCCCGTCGATCGTCCGTACGTCTTGACGATCTGCAGATCCTGATCGTCTACCCAGATCTGGCCTTCAAAATAGCGTTTGCGGTCTTTGGTCAATACCTTTGGCCGCACCGAAAATACAAAGCAGGAAATCTCGTCTACTTTTTCGCGACCTACGTAGTTGACTATGTATTGATCCGCGGTATCATTCGTCATCACGAACGGCATCACGTTTTTGAAGTCTTGTTCGTCTTCTGCCGTCATGACAATATGCTCGAGCGAAACTACCGGAGCATAGGTCACGTGCGACGTTCGCCGGTTGCGGTCATCGAACCCAATATCTTCCACAACCTCGAAGCTGCCACCGGGCGGATCTACCTCGGTGAGTTTTGTAGTTTGCCGGTAGGTGTAGTTCTCGCGCGCTATCGCGAACTCTGTCTCCTTCTGAGTGAACTTTTTGATAATGTTCTGAATCTCGTCAGGAGTAGGATCGGTGGCGGCGGCTGCGTTGAACAAAACGCCCGAACCCAAGAGGCACAAAATGATCGGAATACTGCGTTTCAACATGCCTAGTTCTATTTTGACGGATACCGAGTGAAAAAGCGTTGCCGCTCATTTGGCGTCGAGCAGCGCCTTCGCAATGGTCACGCGCTGCATGTTACTGGTTCCTTCGTAAATTCGGCCTATTTTCGCGTCGCGATACAGCTTTTCTACTGGATAATCTTTGGTAAATCCCACGCCGCCCAGTACTTCCACAGCCTTGGAAGCAACGTCTTCGGCCATCGTTGAACAGAAATATTTCGCCATCGCCGCCTGTGTGACAAACGGCTCATCGGCATCCCGCAACCGGGCCGCATTGTAGACCATCAGCCGTCCCGCTTCGATTTGTGTTGCCATTTCGGCTAACTCAAACTGAACCCCTTGGAACTCACCGATACGTTTGCCAAACTGTTTCCGCTCTCGCGAGTACCTCATGGCGTGCTCGAATGCGCCCTGCGCTAAACCCAGCATCTGTGCGGCAATCCCAATCCGCCCTTCATTGAGCGTCTCAATCGCTATCTTGTAGCCTTTTCCTACCTCGCCCATCACCTGCTCGGGTCCAACTCTGACGTCATCCAGGATCAATTCACAAGTGGACGAAGCGCGGATGCCCAACTTATCCTCTTTCTTCCCAACCTGGAAGCCTCGCATGTCTCGCTCAATCAAAAAACACGTGATTCCTCGATACCCGGCCGACTGATCGACGGTCGCAAAAACCAAAAAAATCTCCGCTTCCCCGGCGTTGGTAATCCACAGCTTGCGGCCGGAAAGACTGTAGCCATCGCCATCGAGGGCCGCGCGCGTTGTCAGTGCAAATGCGTCGGAGCCAGACTCCGGTTCCGAGAGCGCGTAAGCGCCGACGCTTCTCGTCGCCAAGCGCGACAGATATTTTTGCTTCTGCGCAGAGGTCCCCCAACGTTCGATCGCATTGCTGACCAACGTGTTCTGCACATCGACAATCACGGAAGCCGAAGGGTCGATTTTGGCCAGCTCCTCAATCGCCAAGACCGATTGAAAGAACGATCCTCCTTGCCCGCCGTATTGCTCCTTGATGTCGATACCCATCAGACCAAGCTCGAACATTTCCTGGAGCAGATCCTTGCGGAACTTACCCTCTTCATCCATCGCCCTGACGTGCGGCGCAAGCCGCTCCTTCGCGAATCGGCGTACCGAATCCTGGAAGAGCTTTTCTTCTTCCTGAAGAATAGTTAGCGGAACAGCGGCGATCTCGGCAACGTGAGACATGACGGCTCCATTTTAGTCTTTAGCTTCCCGGTAAGATGATGCGGAATGTCGATCCACGGCCGACAGTGCTTTGAACCTCAATTTTGCCGCCGTGCCTCGCAATTATAGATTGCGCAATTGACAGCCCAAGTCCGGCGCCTCCGCTGTCGCGCGAACGATCCTTCGCCGCGCGATAGAATCGCTCAAAAATTCGCGGAAGATCATTGGCTGGAATGCCAATTCCGCTATCCGCAACTTCAATTACGATTGAACTGTCCTCAGCCGCCCGCATGGAAACGTCAATTCTCCCGGGCGCCGGCGTAAATTTGACCGCGTTTTCAAGCACGATCAACAGCGCGCGCCGAAGGGCCTCCTCATCTGCGCGGGTGAACGCATCTTCTGCAATGGAAATACGCGTGGTCAACCCCTTGGCGTCAGCAAGCACCCGAATTTGGTTACAGCAATCGCGAAGGAGATGCGCGACGTTCAACGGTTGAAGCTCAAATTCGTCCAAGCCGGAATCGGCGCGCGCCAATGTCAATAAATCCGCAATCAAATCCGATGTGCGCTCGGCTTGGGCCTGCACAACTGTCCAGGCTTGGGCGTGTTCGTCTAAGGTCCGCTTTCTTGTTTGTGTCACCTCGGCAGTGGTGCGAATGATTGCAACCGGCGTTCGCAATTCATGTGATGCGTCCGCCGTGAACTGGCTAATTTTCCGGAACGCGGCTTCCAGACGTTCCAACATGTTGTTTAGGACTGCCGAAAGTCTGTCGAGCTCATCATTTGCGCCGGTACCGGGCAGCCGCTCCGATAAATTTTGCGAGCTGATGCGGCTTGCTGCGTTCGCAATATCTGCCACCGGGCGCAAAGCGCGTCCGCTTAGCCAGAAGCCGCCCAGCCACGCCAGCGCAAGCAGAATTGGGGCGCCGATTGCCGTAGTCCACAAGAAATCGCGCTGCAGTTCCTGAAATTCATCAAGCGGCACGGCGATTTGAACAGCGCCGATCTTCACAGGAGCCGAAATGACGCGCAAATCCCGGCCGTGGATCTGAATGGTTTGAGTTTTGCCCGCTACAGGAAGGCCTACACGTGGTGGCGAACCGATCGGCCAATTCTCTGTTCCCGGCGAACGATAGATCCACTGCCCCTTAGCGTCCGAGATTCGAAGATTTGTCGCCGCCGGCGTCATCACGGCCTGTTCATTGAGTTCCTCGAGCAGGTGGGAAACGTCTTCGTCTGGTGTCTGTTGATCTATGTAAATTCGCACGGTTGCAAGACGCGCGCGAAGATCTTTGTCGATTGTTTTTCGCGTGCTCTGATGCAGTGCAAACGCTACGCCCACCGCTGCCACGACGAAGACGGCAGCGAGAATGCCGGTGTACCACGCTGTAAGCCGGAATCGAATGCTATGAAGTCTTCGCCTATTCACGCAAGATGTAGCCGAATCCTCGTACTGTGTGAATCAGCTTTGGCTCTGTTGCCGTTCCAAGCTTCTCCCTCAGCAGTTTTATGTAGACGTCGACGGTATTCAGTTCAATATCTTCATCGAATCCCCAAATAGCCTCGATGATCGCGGTTCGTGACGCTGCTCTCCCTGCTCGACGCATTAGAAACTCTAAAATACGAAACTCAGTCGCGGTGAGTGACACCACTTTCCCGCCGCGCTTCACTTCGCGCGAGAGTGTGTCCAGAGTTAAATCACCGATGCGAAGAATGTTCTTGATCGCATGATCGGCCCGCCGTGAGATTGCTCGCAACCTCGCTAGCAATACGCTCAGGGCAAACGGTTTTACCAGGTAATCGTCTGCCCCCGCATCCAGTCCCTTCACTACATCGCTATCAGCGTCTCGTGCTGTCAGCATCAGAATAGGCACGGAGTTTTTGGCAGCCCTCACGCGGCGCGTTACTTCGATGCCGTCCATCCGGGGCATCATCACGTCCAGCACAATCACATCGAAGTCGCAGCTCAAAGCAGCGGACAAAGCTTCTTCGCCGTCAACAGCCAATGCGACACGGTGATTCTGTTCCTCAAGACCGCGGCGCAGCAAGTCGCCCATTGCGGGCTCGTCTTCAGCGACTAAGACCCACATTGCGCAACATTATTAAGCACACAATCTATTTCCGGCTAGCAAATCCAGAAGCCAAATCTTTTCGACGCGTGCTAAATCGATTTCTTCTGGACAGCGAAGAATGAAACGGCGTACTTCACGGCGGGAAATCCACCAAATGTCTCCGCCTTGCTCCTGAATGCGGTTCGTACCTCGCCGTGTTGCCCGAATCAATCCGCGTCGGATCCAGAGCAAAACCTTATGAACGTCGACCCCAAGAGCGTCGGCCAAAGAACAGGCAGCGTAGCCGTCGAGATTCTGCTTGATCCGGCAGCGGTTTAACTTCATCTGGATAGCCGCAACGGAACGTCGATACCCGGCAGCAGCTAACCGGCGCTGGATTCCTGTAGGGGCCAGGTATCCAAATCGCTCTAACAAATCTTCCTCGGCAAGCGTCCAGGATCGCTCTTTGGCTCGGCTAATGCCTAATTCGGCGCCTCGCTTGCAAATCGCATTTCTGGGCCAGCCAAGATGTAGGCTTGCCGACTTCAACGCCTGCCGGTCGCCTTGGCGCTGCTTCAAGTAAGCTTCTCGAATGATAGCGTCGGCGGCCGACGTCCGGTGGTATTTGCGGTTGTGGTGCGCCTTAGCTTGCTTGACGATTGTAAGTGGGCTATTGTTCATCGATCAATTTGCTTCCAACTACGAATTTAGGCAGCTAGTCTGAAGAATCTCTGAACTATTGGGCCGTCGGGAATCGTTTTCACCAAATCTTCAGAGTTTGGTGACAGAATAGCCAGCGATGAAAATGGCCGCTAAAGTTTATTGTTTCGTTTCTGCGTTCGTGCTAGTTGCCTCGCTCTGCTATGCGGCGGAAGCGCCTGGCTTCAAAGTAACCAAAATCTATCCGGTACCGGGCAATGGAGGATTTGACTACATCGTGTTCGATTCCTCGTCTAACCGCCTCTATGTGTCGCACGGTACCGAGGTCAACGTTGTTGATGCCGAAACCGGCAAGTTGATCGGCGTCGTACATAACACTCCTGGAGTGCATGGCGTTTCGATAGTTCCCGATCTGCATCGCGGGTTCACAACTAACGGCGGCAACGCCACGGTCTCGGTTTTCGACACGCAAACATTCCAGACTCTGAAAAACATTCCGGTTGCCGCCGACCCGGATTTCACGCTTTACGACGCCGCCCTGCATCGAGTATTGGTTTGTCACGGCGATGCTGCGCAGATTACCGAGATCGATCCTGATCGCGAGGAAGTAAGCGGCAAGATTTCGCTCGGAGGAGGTGCCGAAGCAGCGGTCGTAAGCAACGGTAAAGGATTCGTGAATCTGGAAGAAGAATCTGCGGTTGTGGCGTTTGACCCTGCACAACTCAAAGTTTTATCGCGCTGGCCGATTACAGGCTGCAAGACGCCGACCGGCTTAGCCATGGATAGATCGAATGCGCGATTGTTTATAGGATGCCGTAGCAAGGTGCTGGCGGTAATGGATGCAAATAACGGCAAAGTACTTGCCACGTTGCCAATTGGCGAGCGCGTGGATGCGGTTGCATTCGACCCTGGCAAAAAGCTGATCTTCGCGTCTAACGGCGATGGCACTGTTTCGGTTATTAAGCAGGATGATCCGGATCACTACACTTCTGTGGGAGACATCCGTACTCAGCCGAGCGCAAAGACAATGGCATACGATCCGAAATCGGGCCGGTTGTTTTTGTCTGCCGCGGAAATGCAGCCGGCTCCTGCGGGAGAACGTCGGAGAGCCCAGCCCAAACCGGGTTCATTTCACGTTCTAGTCGTAGAACCGCAATAACCTGCCTGGACCCCGGGACTAGGCCCGCTTTGGCCGCGTTTTCCAATAGAATGCCGCCAACAGCAGCATACCGGCGCCAAGCAGTTGGAAAGCGGACGGTTCAGGCGTGCCGGTTTGAATCATCTGGACTGAATCTATATTCCAAAATCCGGCATCGTTTCTTGATATCAGCGAAAGCGTTGAGGAGGCGGTGTGCGACCCGACAATGGCCGTATACAATGTGTAACCGTCGGCGGCCACCTGGCTTGCCAGCGGAATCGTCTGACCTCCCAGACTGACACTGAGATTATTAATGTAAACCCCGGTCGGAGTGGTGTCATTAAACGCTTCAAAGGTAAGTGTGTAGATGTCGTCCGGAATCAAGCCAGCTAAGGCCTGATTCAGGCTTATTTCTCCGTTAATAGCGCCGAAGTAAGCCGCGTCGTTGCCGCTGAATTGATCGAAATTCTCAACGCCATAATAGATGCCGTTGTTAGAAGGTGCCGAGTCGGTTCCGGTGACGGTCCAACCTGTGAAGTCTCCAGTTTCAAAGCCGCAATTGGTAATAACATTTCTGGGCGACAAGGAGCACACATCTGCAGCCAGGGCTTGGAGAGCGCCGCACAAACTCACTGTAAGTGCGACAAACATGATGCTAGTGATGCGCATAGTCAAGGTCCTTTTCGAAATTTGATCTAACTACTTGTGCACTGCCGCGCTCGCCGGCGCAACAGTGGGTGAAGTTCCAAACTTTACGATCAGGTTATACGCGTTAACAGTTCCAATCCCGGTCGCAAGGTCGAATCCAACAGTAGCAGGATAGGCAGGTGAAAAAGTGCTGTTGGAAGTGGAGAGCACTCCATAGAAGTTAGTATTATCCACCGGAACTCCGCCGAAGTAGCAATTCAGGGCGCCGGTGCAGTTAACTACAATATCGCCCAACGTGACATCGTAGAAGATACAATTACTGCCCACGGTATTGCCATTGGTTGAGTTACAACTCGCACTTCCGGACGACCCGTACTCGGCTGACGCAAGCGAATAGAGTTCCGGATTTATTAGACCTTGCGGTCCGCCCAGACGTTGATTAATGAGCGCCGTGATGCCCGCCATAATTGGCGATGAAATTGAAGTTCCACCGAAGCCCGGCCATGTATCAATAGTGCCCAGGCATGAGCTGGTTCCTTGCGATATACAAGCCGGATAGTAGTAACCCCACGGGCCATTCGCTGCAAAGAGTGAAATGTCTGGAATGTCCCGCACGCCGTCGGCGGGAACACCGAAAGCCGTTTGCCATGCAGGCTTTGCATAACCCGCGCAGGTCCCGCTAACAACACCTGACGTCGTCGGTGCGCCAGTTGCACACCCACTCGGGCCGCCGCTGCCGGATGCCGTCGTGATGCGGTTCGACCCGGGATTCGTCGTGTGAAGAGAATTGCAGTAGCTGGCCGGGCCGAATGTGCTGGCAAATCCATTGAACGTAGCGAACAGAGAGTTAGCGCACGAGTCGTCCCAAGGAATTTCGGGCACGTAGGAAAGGGCGTTCCCCAATGTTGGCGAATTTGTCGACGACCAATAAGTCGAGACGTTATTAAGATAAGTAGTCGCAAAATCAGTGCCGCCAACAGAAGTGTTGTACGGCGTGGACGTCAATCCGCTGATGCCGATACCATGAGTGGCGTTCGTCCGATTCGCATCCGCGCTGGCCGCGCTCTCATCGCCGGATGAAACAAAAATACTCCAGCCTTTCATGGCGCCCGTCTGATAAGTAGTCATGAAAGCCAGGTTGCTCGCTGCGCCGTTCAGGGCTTCCGCTTCGCCGTAACTAATGCTCATGACCGCGGCGGGCGTGGTCGGGCTATTAATTGGATTTTCAATAGCCGCAAGCAAGCTGCGGCAGGCCGAAATTACGATAGCCGCATTTGGCGCCGCGGCCGAAGAGTATTCGACATCGAGAGCAACTTCGTCCGCCGCGCCGTTAACGCCTGGATCGGTGCAGGTCGCGCCGCCCGCTGGGTGGATCTGTGTGAGAGTCGCGTGCGGATATGGCCTCGCTAAGCCCATTACTTTTCTGAAAACATTCCAATCGTTAAGGCTGAAGATGTCTCCGCTTTCAGCCACGTAGATCGTTTGATTCAGTCCGGTGAGGCCCGCCGCGAAAGCGGGCGACAGATTGTAAATTACATCGAGATCCGAAGGCGTCACCAAGTTTCTGCCGGTGCTGGATCGAAAGTCCGGCGCGGCCATCCGTTTTCGTGTGAGCGGCCGTGGTTCAAAATCATGCAGAAACAGCACGCCTGCCACGCCAGCCGCTATCGCGCTAGGCACTTGCGGATCTGACATGTTGGCGTAATGCGATTCGCCGTTGACTAAAAGACGATGAATATTGGTGTGAAAAGCGGCTCGAACGTTTCCAGCGGTGCCGGAGAACTCGATTTCTAATTTAGTAGGCAGTACGCCATCGACGGTAAACCCATTAGTTTCCAGCCAACTTGTTAGAGTGGCGATGTCCTGGTCGGATGCGCCGAAGCGATCCGCAATCTGTTCGGTAGTTAGCCACTTATGGTAGTTCGGTGAGTTCGGATTATAGAGTTCGTCAACGAAGTCCGCAGCAGCCTGTGCGCGTTCTGGCGAACGCTGCAAAACCAACTGCAGATGGGACATAGGAAAATCGTCAGCCACTCGACCGCGGTCATTCTGTGCATTCGCCTCGGGCCGCGTATTGGCCAAGAATGTCACCAGCCTGGCGTTATTGATCGGCTCGGTGATTAGTGTCCTGGCCGCTTGCCCATACATCGACTGAGCGACTGCAAGGAAAGGGAAAACGGTCGAGCAAATCCATCTGGAACTCTTAATGGTAACTATCACAGCTACTCCTTTAGAGAACTACCGTCAGAGACTGTGAAAGTATATCGAAGGCGTTTCCGTCAAAGAAAAGCTTTTTTGTGAAAATTCTTGAAGAAAGCGAAAAATCTCGGTTGCGTGAACTGCTTTACAAGGCCTGAGCCTCGTCTTTATTCGCGTGATTACGCAACGCTGCTTTGCGGTTCAACTTCGAGCGCGTGCTTATATTTGCACTCCGGATTCGGACATTGCGCGACGGCTCCGGCTTTCAAATACTTTTCGATTAAGTAGCTGCTGCCGCAATCCGGGCATTTTTCCTGGATGGGTTTTCCCCAAGCGACGAAATCGCAATCAGGATATCGATTGCAGCCGTAAAACGTCCGGCCTCGCTTGGATTTGCGCTCGACGATCTCACCTTCCGAGCAGTTCGGGCAGAGAACACCGATCGTCTTCTGCTTGACGTATTTGCATTTCGGATAATTGCTGCAGGCGACAAATTCACCGTAGCGGCCGTATTTCTGAACTAAATTGTTGCCGCATTGCGGGCACTTCTCTTCAAGCGGCACGTCTTTGCGCTGCTCGCCGCCGATTTGCTTAGTCGTCTTGCAATCCGGGTAACCGGAGCACGCAAAGAACTGACCGAAGCGCCCCTTCTTAAGCACCATAGGGCGGCCGCAGTTCTCGCAATATTCCGCTTCGTCCTGCTCGCCGAGATTGGCGTTGTCTACGTCGGGCAAATCGACCGTCAGTTCACGCGTGTTGGTGCACTCTGGGTAACCAGTGCAGGCGATGAAGCTGCCGTGTTTACCCCATTTGATGACCATCGGTTTGCCGCATTTTTCGCAGACCAGATCGGTGGGCCGCTCCATGCGCTTGATGTCGGTCATGTTCTGCGCTGCATGTTCCAGGTCTTTTTGGAATCTGTCGTAGAACTCGGCCATTGCATCGCGCCATTGAAGCTTGCCTTCTTCGATTTCGTCCAGCTCTTCTTCCATGCGCGCCGTGTACTTGACATCGAAGAGATCGTTGAAGCTCTCTAGCAGCAGATCGGTCACAACCATTCCAAGTTCGGTAGGCACGAACTTGCCGCCTTCCTTCTTCACGTATTCGCGGTCCTGAATGGTGGACAAGATCGAGGCGTAAGTTGAAGGCCGCCCCACTCCATCGGATTCGAGCTTTTTCACCAGAGTCGCTTCCGTATAACGCGGCGGCGGCTCCGTAAAATGCTGCTCAGGCTTGATGTCTTTAAATTTGAGCGCTTCGCCTTCTGCCACCGACGGAAGCTTGTGCTTCAGGTCTTCGTCTTCTTCATCCTTGACGTCCTTGCCTTCTTCGTAGATTCGCAGGAAACCGTCGAACTTCATCACGCTTCCGGTCGCGCGGAAGATGTACAGTATTCCGCTCCTGCCCTTTGCATTGATATCGATGGTCGTCTGATCGAATACCGCGGGCATCATCTGAGAAGCGACGAATCGCATCCAGATGAGCCGGTAGAGTTTCAATTCGTCTTCTGCAAGATATTTCTCAACTGATTCCGGAGTACGCAGAACGGACGTCGGGCGAATAGCTTCGTGGGCGTCTTGCGCGTCCTTTTTGGTTTTGTAAATATTCGGAGACGCGGGAAGATAGGACGCGCCGTATTTCTCGGAGACGAATCCCCGCACTTCGATAAGAGCGTCCTCGGAGACTCGCGTGGAGTCCGTACGCATGTACGTGATGAGACCCACCGAGCCTTCTTTGCCGATTTCCTTGCCTTCGTATAAGCCTTGCGCCAGCATCATGGTGCGCTTCACGCTAAAGCGCAGCTTGCGCGACGCTTCCTGCTGAAGCGTGGATGTGATGAAAGGCGGTACCGGGTTACGCTTCTTTTCGCGCGTGGTGACCGATTGAACGGTGTAACTTACGCCTTCAAGGTCGGCGACGATTGCGCTCGCCGTTTCCTCATTTCCGATCTGCGGAGTCTCATCACCCCTCTTATTAAGGCGGGCTGTCAGGACCGGCGGCTTTTTCGCATTCAGGTTGACATCGATGGTCCAGTATTCCTGTTTTTCGAATGCCCGAATTTCGCGTTCACGCTCGACGATTAGACGAACCGCGACTGTCTGAACGCGTCCAGCCGAAAGGCCGCGGCGCACTTTGTCCCAAAGCAGCGGTGAGATTTTGTAACCGACGAGGCGGTCGAGCACGCGGCGGGCCTGCTGCGCTTCAACGAGATTCACGTTTACTTGAAGCGGTTTGTCGAAAGCGCGCTTAACCGCATTCGCTGTGATTTCGTTGAACATCACGCGGAAGATCGCCGGCTTGTCTGATTTCTTAGGTTCGAGTTCTTCTTTGAGATGCCAGCAGATGGCCTCGCCTTCGCGATCCGGGTCGGCAGCCAGATAGACAGAGTCGACACCCTTGGCGGCCTGCTTGAGCTCTGAAATGAGCTTCTTTTTGCCTTCGATTACTTCGTATCGAGGTGTGAAGTCGCGTTCAATATCGACAGCGAGATCCTTCTTAGGCAGATCTTTCACGTGCCCAAGCGACGCTTTGACGATGAACTGCTTCCCCAGATATTTCCCTATAGTTTTCGCCTTCGCGGGGGACTCAACGATGACGAGTGATTTAGCCATACCCTGCTTCTTATCCGATGTCAGACTGATTACTCTGGATGCCGCCCAACCAGGTGGCGGCAAGAACGCTACCCTTTTACCACACCTTGACGAAGTTCTTCCCGGGTAGCTGGCGCACGAGACCGGACATCTCCAAGTCAAATAACGCGCCGATCAGTTCTGATGAGCTGACGCCCTCGAAGGATTCAAAAAGGACATCAAGTTGTTGCGGAACATCAACTTGCAGTCGGCCTAACAGCTTGTTTGCGAGCGCTTTCATCGGTTCGGGAACCCCATTTCCGGAAGGTCCGGACGTCTCCAGTTCGCCGGTTTCGATTAGAATGCGCTGCTTGGCTTCGGCCACCAGATCGCGGCGCACCTCAGCAGGCAGCTCATTTGTGACATCGGTCCATTCCTGGACGAGTTTTGCCCCACCATCTTTAATTAGAAGATTCGGTCCCCAGCTCATTTTCGACGTAATGTTACCCGGCACCGCGAAAACTTCACGGCCCTGATCCATCGCAAGTTTTGCGGTGATAGCGGAGCCGCTGTGCTGCGCGCCCTCAACGATAAGAACGCCAAGCGAAAGGCCGCTAACGATGCGATTTCGAATAGGAAAATTCTGAGGATAGGCTGGAGCGCCCATAGGGAATTCCGAAACCAGAAGTCCTTTCCGGCCAATTTCCTCGTATAGCTTTCGGTTTTCGGCTGGATAGAGCACGTCGGCACCGCACCCCAAAACGGCGATGGTTTTACCCTCTTCCGCCAAAGCCGCGCGATGGGCTGCCGTGTCGATGCCGCGTGCCAGGCCGCTGGTTACTGTGAGACCGGCCTTTGCGAGATCGACGCTTAAACGTTCGGTCGCCGCGATGCCATAGGGGGTTGGACGGCGCGTACCCACGACGCCAATGCCGTGAGAAGCCAGCAGCTCCGTTTTTCCCCGCACGAACAGAAGGACCGGCGGATCGAAAATTTGCCGCAAAAGAGCGGGATAACGGGCATCTTGAATGGAAATAAGCGTCACGCCCGCCGCAAGCAGTTTGCGCTGCTGCTCAACCGCATCTTCAAACGAACACCCGCTCGATATGTTGCGCGCTTGCGCCGGACTGACCCCAACGGCCTCCAGTTCGGAAACTGACGACCGAAAAATGGCTTGCGGCGATTTCAATTTTTCAAGCAAACGCAGCGCAGTAAGCGTTCCTAAGCCGGGAAGCATGCGGAGCGCAAGCCAGTGAAGAGTCTCTTCATGGCTGATGACAGCGGTCGCCATGTCGATTATGTGGAACCGAATGGCGCGACTTCTCTTAAAAAAAGTAGAACGTTAACGAGTCAGGTGAACTTCAGTATCTGCTTCGGTCGGGGCCGCAGGTTCGGCGTGGAGAAATTTTTGGATGACGTTTTCCAGCATCTCGCGATTGATTGGCTTTGGAATGTAATCGTCCATTCCAGCTGCCAGACACTTCTCCCGTTGTCCAGCGAGTACGTTGGCGGTCACGGCGATAATCGGAACACGCGAGTGTCCGTTCGGCAGTGCCCTAATAGCAGTGGTCGCTTCGAATCCATCCATGTTCGGCATTTGACAGTCCATCAAGATAATGTCGTAGTGTTGCTGCTGCACTTTCTGAAGGGCTTCCCTACCGTCACAGGCTAAGTCTGGGGTATAGCCGAGTTTTGTAAGCAGGATGGCTGCTACTCGTTGATTGATGGCATTGTCTTCGGCGACTAATACCAATCCACGACTCGGCGCGGAAGCGCCCGTGTTTGCGACGACGTTCTGAAGCGAGCCAAGGCCTTGCATAATGGGACCGCTATCTCGCCTTATCGGCAACTTCACGGTAAACCAGAATTGGCTGCCGCGTCCCACTTGGCTCTCGACCCCGATCTCTCCTCCCATGAGCTCGGCCAGCCGCTTCGAGATGGCCAGACCAAGACCTGTACCGCCGTACCTCCGATTAGTAGATGCGTCCGCTTGAGAAAAGCTTTTGAATAGTATTTTCTGAGCTTCGGCTGAGATACCGATGCCCGTATCGGAAACCGCAACACGGATTACAACGCGACTATCTTGGAGCCGCTCCTGTTGCGAGACCCTCACATCGATACTTCCTTTATCGGTGAACTTGACCGCATTCGAAAGCAGGTTTAATAGGATCTGTTTCAGTCTGGCTGAATCCCCAAGAACCGAAACGGGAAGGCGTTCGTCAAAGTCGAGCTTCAGCGTCAGGCCTTTACGGCGAAGCTGCGCCGCCAGAACGCCAGCCGCATCTCGCACCAGCGGCTGCAATTCGAATTCAACCGACTCGAGATCCAGTTTGTTTGCTTCGATTTTGGAGAAATCAAGAATGTCGCCGATGATCCGTGACAGACAGTCGGCCGATTCCCGGATCGTACTCGCGTATTCACGCTGTTCCTCATTGAGAGGCGTATCGAGTAGCAGGTTCGTCATGCCAATGACACCATTCATGGGAGTGCGAATTTCATGGCTCATAATCGCGAGAAATTCGCTTTTCGCCTGATTGGCCTGCTCGGCTTCTTTTTTTAGTTCCTTCTGTTCCGCAAGTCTGCGGTCCAATTCATCCGTACGTTCATGAACCAGCCTTTCCAATTCGTGTTGCCGCGCAAGTAAGACATGCACCCGCCAGCGCCACGTCATTTTGGCGAGGAGCATGAGCAATACGATCGCTGCTCCCACAAAGGGCCGCGTCCGCCACCACGGCGGCAGGATTTGAAAGGAAAAGGTGCGAACCTCGGATTTTTTCCCTGTGTTGGTATCTACGGCAACGACTTGAAATTCATAAGATCGCGGAGGCAACGGCGGATAACGAACTTCGTGGCCGTAGGTCTCTACCCAATCCTGCTCGAGGCCGACCAGGCGGTAGCGGAATCGGATTGAATTCTCCGCGCGGAAGCTCAGTTCCGCAAACGCGATTTTCAGCGGCTTGCGATTCCAGTCAAATGGCAACGTGGTGTCTAATAGCTCAACTGCGCCATATTGCACGGAACTCAACGTTGGAGTCGGCGGCGGAGTGGAGCTAATCGAGGGATCAAGAACGTGCGACAGGCCCGCCCCGGTTCCTATCCACTCGCTGCCGTCATCGTCCGCCCAGAGCGCGCGCTCACCAATATCGTTCGATATCAGGCCGTCGTTTGTGGTGTAGCGGTGCCATGCTTTCCCGTCATAGAGATCCACACCCTGATCGCCGCCGATCCAAATTCGGCCGCGCCGATCGGCCGCTATCGCAACAATTAGATCGGAAGCCAGTTGAGGCTTGCCAAAAAATTCAGTTCCAACAACGTTGGCCCCCTGAATCCGCAGTCGAACCGCGCCCGGAAAACCTCCGTCGAGCCATACGTGTCCCGTCCTGTCGAAAGCAATATTGCGCGGATGACCGCCCAAACGGCTCGGGCTAATATTTATGCGCGTCCATTGGGAATCGTCCAGCCGGAAAACTCCTTCTTTGGCTACCGCCCACACATGGTTTTCCGGATCGATTTGAAGATCGAAAAAAGATTGCTCAGGAAGGCCTGGCGTGATTACACGCTCGAAGCGCCAACCGTCATCAGTTTTTGAGCCACGAAAAAGACCGCCCCCCGTAGCCGCCCAAACCCGGTTCGGCGTCTCCTCCAACACGGCAAACACCGAACTATCCAGCTTGTATTGTTGAGCCTGTAGCGTGCGCTCATCGATTCGAATGGCGTAACCCGCGCCGGTACCCGCCCAGATGAATCCATCTTTCGATTCGTGAAGGTTGTAGGCCTTTTCACAATGAATGCCGGGCGGAGACCAGGAATGAAATGTTTTTTGCCCCTCCTCCAAATAAGCGATTTGACGTTCATTACCAATCCAGAGCCGCTTTTTGGAATCGCGGAGGATCGTCCAAATCACATCGTTTTGAAGGCCGTTTCCTGTTGTCCAATGCTCCCACTCTTTGTAGCCAAGCCAGCGCCGCAGACCGCGCCCTAGAAGGCCGAAC
Source organism: Bryobacteraceae bacterium (assembly GCA_035652115.1). Lineage (GTDB taxonomy): Bacteria > Acidobacteriota > Terriglobia > Bryobacterales > Bryobacteraceae > Bog-105. Next base: position 7,386 of record DASREJ010000267.1, on the reverse strand, counting down.
CATACCAGGCCTTCACGGTCGACCAGCAGCGATGTGACCGTATCGTCGCCGAAACCGTTCGACTGCGAAAAAACACGCCAGCCGCCGCCCTCATATCGTGCAATCGATGCGCCCAGAGCGGCCAACATTTCACCGTTCCGGTCCTCTGCCATATTGGTGTAGTTGGAGCGGCCGGGCAAATCAGGCAGGTCACGAATAACGAACTGCGATTCGGCTGGCATAAGCACTGCGACGTGATTCGAACCGCGCGCCCACAGTTCCCCGACAGTGTCGCGAATAAGAAAATGCCAGCGATCTGCCGGAAGCCCGTTCTTGGCATCCCAGACCGTCACATCAGCGCCGTTTATCCGGCATAGTGCTTGACCGCAACCGGCTACGATCGAGCCGTCGGGGTTTGCAATGACGCTCCATACGGGAAGGGAAGTATTCAGACCCTGTAACGGCTTGCACTCCCAGGTCTGGCTCTTCGATAAGAATTCAATTTGAAGCAGCCCTTGCTGCGTGGCAGCCAGCAATCCGCCATCCGGTAATGCGGATAGCGCTGAACCCTCCCGGACTTCGAGCGATTGTCCCCGATATTGAATTGCCTCAAAACGGTGTCGCGAGTTAAGGTGATACAGCCCCTCCGTCGTGCCCACCCAGAACCGTCCGTCTTGATCCAGCCGGAGAGCCGTAATGAAGGTGCCCCCGAGCCCGTCTTGCCGGCCGAATTCTTGAAAGCCGACGCCGTCATAACGGAATAGGCCGTTTTGTGTGCCGATCCAGAGATAGCCGGTTCGATCCTGCAACATGCAGGTAACGTTGGGATTACCTAAACCTTTGTCGTAGGCCTGAAAAGTGTAACGCTGCGCCAGCGCAAGGGGCTGTAAACCCAAACCTAACGCCAGTACAACCAGCGCACGATACAAAGACACCGCCATCCTACTTACCCATATCGGTGTCCGCTGTGTGATTTATAGCTGTCTAAGCTGAGTGGTTAGCGCTTTAAGGTGAACAACATAGCCGTCCAAACGTCATTAACCGAGCAAATTTTGTAATCTACTAACCCTAAGTCCAGCGCATGCTGGCGCGCGAGCTTTTCAGTGACTTCGCCGGCCACTGCGTTGCCGCCTTTGCGCCACAGAATCCAGAGCTTGCTTTGTCGCGCGATGTCGCGAAGATTGGAAAGAACAGTAAACAATTCCTCGGGACGGTGAACGAAGCACAGGTGCAACTGCGCGGACGCTAGGCCGGTTTCCGTTTCAATCAGATTTACGTCTTCAGGAACAAGCCCGATGATCCGCTCGACGTCGCGTGGCGCATGAATCAAGGCGACTGAGTTGCCCTTTTTTAGGCCCAGCTTTTCGGCTGCTGAGCGGGATTTATATCGATCCATCATTGCCGGTGGCTTCACGGGCTGCGTGGGCGGCGCAACCAACGCCTTTTTCACGGCAAAAGCAAGTTTGGGCAATTCGCAATAGACGGCGTCTGGCAGAAGCTCCCGAAGCGCGCTGACCTTGTCCGGGTCCCCAGCGCAAAACACAATAGGGATGGTTCGAAGGGCGGCGGAGTTGCGAATCGCAATGGCGATTTCGCGTCCGTGGGAAGGCAAGCGTGACAGATCAATCACGAATGCCTCGGGGGAAGACCGACGCCATTCCTTCATTAATCCCGGACGAAACCGTTCCTCACATTCCACTTGATAGCCGGCGTCGGTAAGGGTGTGGAGATGCGCGGCGGCTTCAGATTTTTTGCAATGAATTAACACGACGCGCGACATGGCCCAAGTACATAAAGCGTATTATGGCGACAATGAAGTTTTCGGTTACGCAGCCTATCGCATGAGAATCGCCGCCGCTTCGACCGCCCTGCCGCGTCACTATTACCCACAACGGACGCTCATCAACGCCTTTAAGAAGCACTGGGGTCGCAGACTAGATCGTTTTGACGTTCTGGAACGCTTGCACGCAGCTACTAAAGTGGATGGACGCTATCTGGCTATGCCCATAGAAGGCTACCCGCTGGCCAATTGGGGAGAAGCCAACAACCGTTGGATTGAGGTTTCACTCGAACTCGGCGAACAAGCCATTTGCCGCGTCCTCCAGCAGTCTGGAGTGACTGCGGATCAGATTGGCGCTTTTTTTTTCGTGTCGATCACAGGCATTGCAAGCCCGTCCATCGAGGCTAGATTGATGAACCGCATGCGCTTGAGTCCGCGCATGAAACGAATCCCCATCTTCGGATTAGGCTGCGTCGCGGGCGCCGCGGGCATCGCTCGGGCGGCGGATTATGTAAAAGGCTTTCCGGATCAGGCGGCCCTGCTGCTATCCGTCGAGCTTTGTTCGTTGACCATTCAGCAGGACGATCTTTCGACCGCAAATCTGATCAGCTCTGGTCTGTTTGGAGATGGCGCCGCCGCCGTGATGGTAACCGGTGCCGAAGTTGCCGCTGCGGAAGGTCCCACCGTGGTTGCCACGCGGTCGATCTTTTATCCCGAGACCGAATATGTGATGGGCTGGGACATTTCACATACGGGGTTCCGAATTGTATTGTCGCGTGACGTTCCGGATGTCGTTGAGAAAAACCTGGGACGCGACGTCGACGAATTTCTGGACGACCATCAGCTCTCAAGATGTGATGTGGAAAGCTGGGTAATTCATACCGGCGGACCCAAAGTTCTGGAAGCAACCGAAGCCGCATTAGGGCTGAAGGCCGGCGAGTTAGAGGTATCCTGGCAATGTCTCCGCCGGACAGGAAATCTGTCTTCCGCCTCTGTTTTGTTTGTTTTGGAGCAGGTGATGAAGACCAAACGTCCGCGCGCCGGATCGTGGGGAATTCTGGCTGCCATGGGCCCGGCGTTTTGTTCGGAACTCATTCTATTGAAGTGGTAAGGCGGAGAAACCGCGGGCCGAGCCGAGTGCATCTAACTTAATTCGATGTTTAAAGCAATTCTCTTTGCGTCGCTGTTTGCGAGTTTGCTCGCGGCTCAGTATCCGGGAACCTATCCGCCCGGTCAGTACCCGCCCGGACAATATCCGCCCGGCAGCTATCCTCCAGGTCAGTATCCCGGCGGCGGCCCAGGCGGTGGAATCTCCATCCCAAAGCGCAACAAGAAAAAAGATCAGAAGAACGAATCGGCGCAGCCGAACTTTTCCGCCCAAGGCATAACGCTTTCGATGGATCCTAAGAAGTTGGTGATCGGCACCGAAGATGGCCGCGAGATCACGATGACCGTCACGCCCGAGACGAAATTCACGCGAGACGACAAAGATATTCCATCGAGCCAGATTATTCCTCGAACGACGGTTCATATCGATGCCATCGAAGATGACGAAGCATACCTTACAGTCACCCATATCAATTTGCTGAAAGATGCTCCGCCGCCCGAAGCAACGGCCCCAAGCGGAAGGCCGATGATGCCCGCGCGGACTGCGAATGCGGATGACGAACCGCGTCCAACAATTCTCGACAGGCCGCTCGAAGCTCCGGGCAGGCCCGTATTGCGGCACGGCGGTGGCGGAAAATCGACAGCCGCGGATGCGGATACAGACGTTGCGGCAGCGAACCCGCCAGCCGGCGCGTCTAAGAGCGCTCCAGCGCCGGCGAAAAAGGCATCTGACGATTTCACCATCGACACCGATTCGGAGCGGCCAAAGATTGTCAGCAATATTTCGGATGAAGTGCTGGCCCGCACCATGGAATGGGCGCGCTCGTATAATCAGGGCCTTCCCAACTTCGTTTGCCAACAGAACACGACGCGCTACTACGAACAATCGCGCGCGTCCGGATGGCAAGCCGCGGATATTGTAACCGCCACGGTTGTCTACGAGGACGGCAAGGAAGACTATCGCGACATCACCGTAGGCGGAAAGCGCACCAACAAGAGCATGATGGCGTTGGGCGGTTCGACGTCGACAGGAGAATTTGCGTCGACCTTGAGAAGTCTGCTTGCCGACGGACAACGCGCGACTTTCAAGTTCGCTGAATCGACCACTGTCGGCGATACCGCCGCGGCTGTTTACGATTTCAAAGTGCCGCTGGCAAATTCCGATTGGGCAATTACAGTCGGCGGACAAACATTACATCCGGCCTACAGCGGCAGCATTTGGGTAGAGAAGGCAACCGGAGAAGTGCGGCGCATCGAATATGGCGCGGATAAAATACCCAAAGATTTCCCCGACGACGAGATTCAGACAGCCGTCGATTACGAGGAGATTTCGCTCGGAACGCCAGCTAAGTTCTTGTTGCCCGTTAAGGCCGAGGTGTTGGCCTGCAATCGAGGCACAAGCTACTGCACGAAGAACACGATTGAATTTCGTAACTACCACAAGTACAGCGGCGAGAGCACGATTGTATTTAAGTGAGTTGTAGTTCAGCCTGTCGAAGACATTCCGGCGCCGCGGGAACGAATCGTTGGAAGAAATCCGAGTCGCTCATGCGGCGCACGCGTTGAATCGATTCGCGCCATTCATAAAAATCGGTTTCGGCCAGCCAGTTATGAACCTGCTGCGGAAACGGTTGTAGGAATTGTTCGAATGCTCGCGCGGTGGATTCTTCAAAAACCGTACGAACGGTGGCGAGCTGATTGAATTCGATATCTTCCCAACGAACTGGATAAGGAAATTTGGCGCGAGAGAAGTGGCCCACATGGGCTGTGGGTACGCATTTCACGCCCAACCCCGTGATCCAGGCCCGCAAGGAAAGATCTTGCTCCAGCCTGCCCCAGGTGCGGAAGAACGGAGAGAAACCGCCAATGCGCTCGTAGCTATTGCGCAGCATCATGTAGCACGCGCCGATGAGCATGGGAACCTCGACCGCTTCCTCCCCGGGACAACGGGTTCGATGACGGAATGAAAAACCAGGGCAGCGCCCCGCGTGATAATCCCGCTCGCCGCACCAAAGGAAATCCGCGCCCCAACAGAGAGGACGCGTCAGTTCATAGTTCCACCACGACGCACAAAGAAGCGCGCCCGAATGTACATGTGCCAGCATGTGCTCTAACCATCCCGGCTCAAAGCTCATGTGCGCATCGAGCGAAACCAGGATGTCGCCAACTGATTCGGAAGCCGCTTTGCGCCGCGACCTGCACGTGCCGATTGAGGTCTCATTTCGAAATACGCGGACATCGGGATGATCGACAGAGATCGGAACCGCGCTAGCGTCATCGACAACCACAATCTCGCGCGAATAGCCGGTGCTCGTTTCGAGGACGCCCTTGATAGTAGCGTCGAGAAGAGTCGGAGCTTCATCGCGGGTAACGATGAGGAAAGAGATGGAAGGCACGATGTATAGTCCGGTTACGCCAGTTTCTTAATTGCGATGCGATCAAAACCAGTGTTTGTTTTGCTCGGGAGCTACGCTAATGGAGGCCTTCGTTGGACCTCCCACGGACTTAATGGTGACGAACCCAATGCTGGTCTCCGTCTGCCACCAGCGCAAGTCGTCGATCCAGTTTGGCCATCCTGGCGGCGTATTAGGATCACGAGTCGAAATCTGCGTTCCCCATTTACCAGCGTCAAAGGATCCTGATGCTTCAAACCGCATTCGTTCGGGTTCGTTGAAGATTTTGCGTGCAAATTCTTGAGCAGATTTTGCGCCGATTGAAGTCGTAGAATGCGTCGACGTTTGCACACGAATGCTGATGATGTACAAGGTCTGAGCAATATCAACGTCGCTTCCGTCAACGATGTAGTGCGCACGAATCACGTCCGCAGCACCGTTCTCCTGAGGAAACGCAACAAAGGGTGTATTGGGAGAATAGACCCATTGTTCGTTCAGCATTTCCCGTACCCAGGACTTGGCGGATTCGATAGGAAATTCAAGCTTGGGGTCGACTTTGTCGCTTGAATGCCGGTCCCTCGTCTCCAGAGTTTGTCGCGAAGCGGGCGGCATCTCGATTAACTGCATGGCAATTGGGTTGAAGAACGGATCATCAATCATGAATTGGCCTTTTCGATATTGGCTTTTGTAGCCCGGGTTCAACACGGATGAGAACAGCGGAATGGCGAGGACCGCCCATGGGATTAATCGTGCCAATGAAACACCGTTGCCGTAAAATCCCATTGCTGCGGAAGATTTAAGCCTTGTTTATAAGTTTGCGGGCTATTCATCCAGGGATAAGGCTTTGTGCAGCCGCCCACCTGATTCTTGTTAAAAGCAAGTTCGAAGACACCCTTAGTCGGCACGAGATTAATGACCTTGTAATTAGAATCGGTACGACGCACGGCGAAGTAACTGGAAGCATTCTGCTGGGGGTCATTGAACAGGTCGAATACGGCGTCTCCGAGAGCGTAAAGCGCGTTGCGGTATCGTGCGACACCTTCGAAGTTGTTCGTTTGATGATGCCCGTCTAGGAAATAGAGGTTTTCCCACCCGTGGCTTTCGCCAGTGTGCTGCCTCCAATAGGCCTGACCTTGGGTGTTGTACATGCCTAATAACGCATTGGGCACTTTCGGGTAGGATGGCGGCTGCTCGGCGCGAGAGGGCCGTGGCAGCATGTAGCCGACCTCGAATGGACCGCTCACTCCAACTATCCTGCAAACTAATTCAAAAGCGGCTGCGATATTGTGGCACTCTCCCTTAGCGTTCTGAGAATCCGCCATGGTTTTCCATAGATAATGATGCAGCGTGGGTTTCGGGGCCATTCCGGTGTTGTTTACCTGCCCAGGCTCCCAACGCCGCCCCAGGTAATAACCCACATTCAACTTGCAAAGTTTGACAAAAATAGCATCCACGCACTCCTTTTCATCGGTCACCCCAGTGTTCGCGGCCGCATTAACGGCAAAAGCGAGTCGCTCCTCCGTGACATCCTGATCGGGCCCTGTTTCGGTGAATAGATTGGGAGTTGTGCTTGCCATTTTCCCGATTGGCTTATCGAACGTTACATATACCCGATGTGAGGTCGACCCGATATCTTGGTCAGTTCCGTCAATCGTAGCGGACCAACTTATTCCGCGATCGATGAACGTTACAAAGTTAGGCAGCTTGTCCTTTGAAACTAGTCCAGTCACTGGGATCCGCTGCGTACCGATGGTTTGGTTCAGCGTTTTTTCGAAGCTGAAATAATCGAATCCCGAGGCCGGTGTGCCTTTGACTCCGGTCAAAAACGCCGTCTGTCCCGGCGGTGTAACTGTGAAATCAATCTCGATATCAACCTGAACGTTCGTTGCTTTGGTATACGAGACGGGGGTCGGGGCCAGATAGGGATCGCCTTTGCTTATGTCCCATTCCGGTTTCTTGAATGCCGCTCCTGCTGCTGCATCGTCGTAGTCGCCCGGTGAAGGCTTAAGTACTTTGTGGTCCTCACGGAACGCAAGGGTGATTATCTTCGCGGTAACGGTCTTCTGAATTTTGGAGGTAGGGCCGGTTTTGGCCTTATCGCTGCCGCAGCTTGAGCAACTGGCATCA
>DASREJ010000266.1:0-5813 GCA_035652115.1 Bryobacteraceae bacterium | reverse complement strand
TGGCAAAACGAAGCCGATGCAGCCTGATCACCTCAAGCCAACCGATGGGGACGATGAGACCGAAGAAGGCGAGGGAGAGGGAACGGCAGGGGGGCCAGCGAAAACACAGGAAAATGCGACGGGCGCCGGCGACCCGGGCGGAGGCAGCAGCAATGCTGGGGGGTCGCGTGGTGGCAGAGGGGGTGTGCATTCAAAACCGTCTATCCCGATCCGCTACCGCACGTATGCGCAGGATACAGCGACGGGAGTTTACTCCGTCACAGTCGTTCCAGAGCGAGAATCAAAAACGGATGCGATGCTCGTCATTTCAACAGTCGGAGATGATCAAACGGCGCCAGCCGAAATCAAGTCCGCTCGCTTCGCTGCGGGTGGAGACATACCGCTGGCCGAGGCCGGAGTAATAGGACCGGTAAAGTTGGGAAGCGCAGCCCCTTTAAAGCTCGAGGTGGTTCTAGCAGAACCGCTGCGCGTAGCAATGGAAGTCGCAGCGCATGAAGCTTAGCCAGCGCTCCTATCCGCATCCTGTCGTTGGGAACCGTGATGACGTCCCAGGAGCGGCTTTCCAAGCAGCGCTCGAAATGAATGCGGACAAACAGAACATTTACGTGGACATAGCTAGCCAATGTAGCAGCTCGACAATCAACCAATTGCTAGCAGCAGGATCGGCGAAGCATGTTTTACACATTGAGTGCAGCAATACATTATTTCGGCGAGCTTTTGATCTTCCCGACGGAACCAGCCGCGTAGCGATCCCTTCTGAGAATTTGAACGATGCCGTCGAGATCAATGCTTTCGTTCGTGCGACTCGCGATATTCCGGGGTACGCCGTTGAGGGCGCGCACCCGGACTATAGCGGTGTCACATTCCAAGTACGCGAAGGGGATATTCTTGCCGTCGGCGAGGGGCGCGTCTTCCACGTTGAAAGCAGTTTCGACTCGCTGAGACGCATCGGTTCGATTATGCAGGTCGAAGAGTCAACTGAAGATGGGGATCTCCCCATGAAAGTAGATTTCAATGGCGACAAGATTCGAATCATCTTGTCGAAAAGCGACTTCAAGGATTACAAGTTGCTCAAGGCTCAAGAAAGCATTGCGGCCGCGTTAACGTCGACAATCGTGTTTCCGGTTTTGGTTGAGGCGCTGCATTTTTGGAGATCCGGGGAAGCCGGCGGGGAAGAAGACAGCCTGCGCTGGATGCGCGCGCTTCGCGGTAGAATCATCGCACTCGATCTAGAGGCCGAAACAGACAATCTGATCTTGGCACAGAAACTTCTTGAGCTGCCTCTTCGTCGCGCGCTCGTCTCATCCCGCCGACTCGCCGAGACCGCATTATGAGCACGTTGACCATCTTCAAGGAAGCGTTCGTAAACACTCTCCGAGGATCGGTGCGCGCGAACCTTTCAAAGTATCGCTACGAGGAGCCTTGGGTTGCCGAGGTAGGCGTTCGCAGTCAGCGAGACCTTTCCACGTCCTTGGAGCCCAAAACTTCGTTTGACCTGCTGGACCCGGCTGACAGCGAATTGAAAGACGTCGAGAACGCAATACGAATGCATAAGGCGTTGCCGAACCTCACTCCGCTCCAGGCTCGTGACCCGCGTTTGTGGACTCGCTTAACGCACATCGAAGGTTGGGCATACATGCGGAAGCGTTGGCCGATCGAGAAGCACATGAAAGACCAAGACAAGGCAGCACGCTTCATTGAGGCGCGCTACTTCGTTGGGCAAGCGCAAAGTCGCGCGCTGCTAAGAAATGGGATCGCTCGTTTATGGTGGTCTGCGAAAGTTTCTCACGATCCAGCGAGAGATAACCCTTACGAATTGACTGCCGTACTCCTATCCACCCTCGACATCACGCAACAGATCCTCGAACGCGGCATTGGCCGTGCACCGGATGTACGGACAGGGTTTCTCGAGTTTCTAAATCGGCACAAAGATCTTCTGCTCACGGGTGGTGACAAGAATCGTATTCGCATTCGCCGACTTGCGAAGTTCCTCAATATGCACGGTGGCGTTTGTATTCTCGATTCGTTCAGCCAAGCACAAATCATGGCGCTGCTCGAAGGCGAACTGGCAAGGATACTGAAAGCGTCTGACGAAAATGCAGTGCAGCCGTCAGCTGCGTAATGGACGTTTTTACTCGAGAGGAACGCTCGCGTATCATGTCGCGGATCCGCAGTCGCGCCAATGCCGCGACTGAGCTCCGCCTGATTGCATTGTTTCGACGATATAAAATCGTCGGCTGGCGCCGAAACCAAAATCTTCCAGGCAAGCCCGACTTCGTATTCCCTGAGAACCGTGTCATTGTGTTCGTGGATGGCTGCTTCTGGCACGGGTGCCCGCGTTGCTACCGTCGACCCCGCTCGAACCTCCCGTACTGGGACGCGAAGATCGTCGGAAACAAGCGTCGCGATCACAAAATCAAGAGAGCTCTGCAGAAGAGCGGATGGTGCGTACTCCGAATTTGGCAATGTCAATTGACGACACGCCGTGATTCGCGGGTTGCAACGCGAATTAGACGCGCGCTCGACTCACGCTAATTCTGAACGGGATCAGCCGACAAATCGATTAGCAGAGCAAACTCTCTGTCGCAAAGCAGCGACACGATTTCATCGCTTCCGTCTGGCGAGATTGCCCATCGACCGTTTCTGTCTTTGCCTAGACAGATTCCTTCTTCGCCTTCGAATTGTCCGCTCAGTATCAGCACGCGTGTGCCTTGCATTCCAAAAAGACTATCTGATCGCCCGCCAAACGTACGGCTTTTTTTCCCGTAGCCCGCCTCTCGTGACGGCTGATGATCTTGTGGACTCATTCGACTCTTTCAGCTTCCTCGCGCAGGACCTCAGGTCTTGCGAGCTCAAACTATACCGTTGGTTTTTTGCCGCTCTTCCACGGAAGACATCCTAATGTTGACGGAATGCGCAAGGGGGAAAGGCGCAAATCCGGATTGCCGAAACTTCTTCGGTTTCATAGCCTTCTGAGAGCCAAGCCCGCTAAACATGCCTGAATTAGTACTAGGTCAACGTCGTGGACCGTTACAAATCACATTATCACTCACACGCAACGTCGAAACATTCGGGCAAATCGCGAATACCGGCATAACTTTATCCGGTATTAATGCTACGTATTTCGACCTACCAGTCTTTTCGGCGGAGTCCTATTTTGGAGGCCGCAATGTCACCAAGATTAAATCTTTTCGCCTCGAATCGCCACCGGTTGCAACAGTTTTTGCGGACCCAGCTTGGCTGGCGGTGTTCCTCGCGCTAGCGAGCCTCGGTTTCGGCGCACTTCAGGCGGTCGCCGCATATCCCCAGATAAAAAAAGGTGCACGGGAGCTTTACCACGACGTCAATCAAGTGAGGGCTGCGGCACATGACTACGTCGATGAGACGATTGCCACGGTGCATGGCCTGGCCGAGGACGAATTAAACCAATTACGCATCGCTGTTTACTTATGGATCGACGCGATCACGAAAGCGCCAGTGGATGTCGCCACGCGAATATTGCGCCGGGCCTTGAAACTTCGCCGCTTGATCATGCGGCGCGCGGGACGTGCTTTACATATTCAGGTCGAATAGGCGCGTTTCATCCAGGAAGATCTTACTCTCGACATCGGCTTCGAAGAATGACTTCCGGTTTGGAGCGGGCTTGGTTATTGAAATTCATTTGCTGCCCGGATTTACTCATTTGCTCCTGCCCATTCGACCTTTGGGTTTCCCATCTATGTCGCGCGCGGCCAGCGGCTCCATTCGCTCGTTCCTGGCCTCGTCACTTTACCCTCTATGTCGCTGATCGCGTCAGCGTTCATTCCCGATCTGTGGCAATAGGCTCAAACGCGCTCTGTCCATTTTCGGACCCGCGGTGACGCGACATTGAGGAATAAGCATACATCGCTTTCGGAACCGGCGTCGGCGCTAGCCGTACGGCTGGCTACAGCGATCGCGCGACAAATGTCCAGCATCTCCGCAGGCGAAGCGCCTGCCCTACAATTCAATGTTTAGGAATCATAGATCGTAACCTCCTCCGTGCCGCAGTCGCAGGACTACTCCGAAAGAGTTCGCGAGCGAGCGGCGCGTCGAGAGCGGCTTATGACATCGACACGATGTCTTATTCGATGAACCGGATTGTCATCGGGTAGCGATAAAACTTTCCGTCGCTGGCTTGAATCGAGGCGACGATCACGAATACCGCGTTCAGCACCCAAAGGGCCGCCAGAAAAACAAAGCCGATCAGGACCAGGCAAAAGACCGCGGCGATCACGTTGTAGATCAGCATAGAGATTTGGAAGTTGAGCGATTCTTTGCCGTGCGCGTCGATCTCCGGCGAGTCGTCACGTTTGGCCAGCCAGACAATGAACGGTCCGGCCAGGTGCCCGGGGAAATGAAAGAAAACACCGAGCAACGCGCTGGCGTGACACAAAATGTTCCAGGTCCGGATATCCGATGAACTGGCGGCGGCGGGCGCAGGACCACCGGCTGGGAGCGGCGGCGGGAGTGGGCTGGTCGTTTCCATGGCTATCTTTAACTGTTTAATCTTTGGATGCAGATACCAGCGTGTTTGGATTCAGAATTCGGACAGCTTGTCCATCGATTTGACTCATCTGCTGCCGCACATATCGCAGCGGCGGATAAACTCCGAAGGCTTTCGCGAGCGGGTTCTTAAGCGGGAGCCGGCGTCAGCGCCAGCCGTACGGCTGGCTACAGAGAACTACAAGACAACGGCCCACAGGGCCGTGGCTACAGCTGATCGTCCTGCGGTCAGAGACCACCACTACAGATGCTGATTTCGTTGAGGCGGTGAATGTTCTAGCGGAAATCCTCCGCAGTTAAGGTCGCTCCTTTAATTATACTTTTCAGCGTGCCAATCGGGATAGGCTTAGTCCCGTGCGTGGGAACGATTACCTGACGCCCATTTGGATGACGCCATTTTTGGTGACTTCCTTTTTGGCTTACCAGCGTAAAACCATGTCTCCGCAATATCCGAATGACTTGTTTGGCTGTGCAAACAGGGAAGTGCTCGTTGACTCGCGATCTCCCGATCGCTCGGTCGCATCACCATGCGACCAATGCAGTCCATCCACCGGCTTCCCAGCACGGCGTATTCACGTGAGCGCAACTTCCAAAACTTTCGCGCCGGCGGATAAAGCGACCGGCGTCGGCTCAAACCAAAGTTCAAGAGCTTCCTTTGCGTTTTGGATCGCCTCCTCCTCTGTGTCTCCGGCGGAGGCGCAACCAGGCAATTCCGGGAAAAATGCCGCCCACCGCTTGGTTTCTGAATCGTATTCGACAACCAGACGCAACCTCATGATCTCATGATAGATCAAAACGGCGCCGCGCAAAAGCACAGAAGGGATAAAGCAGTCTCGTTGCAACGCGCCCACGTTGGAAACATCTTGGCGGGTGATTCCCGGACTTCGAGCGGGGTTGGTTATTGAAACTCGTTCGCTTCCCACCTCACTCGCCGCTACCCATCGCGGCTTTGCCTTCTATGTCGCTGATCCCTCAGCTCCATTCCGATCTGTGGCAACAGGGTGCCGTGCGGGCGTTGCAAGGCGACGACGTTGCAACATCTTGGCTGATGATTGCGGGGCTTCAGGTTGGACTTGTTATTCCCGATCTGTGGCAACAAGAGGCGGTGCGCGCGTTGCAACAGGGAAAAGATGTCGTGGTGCAGGCGCCGACAGGTTCGGGCAAGACCTACATTTTTGAGCTGCTTTATCCAAACCTCAAAACTCAGGCGGTGTTCACCGTCCCGACCCGAGCGCTCGCCAATGATAAATTATCGGAATGGCGCGGCCGCGGCTGGGATGTCGGCATCT
>DASREJ010000265.1:0-6251 GCA_035652115.1 Bryobacteraceae bacterium | reverse complement strand
CGATCTTTTGCCGCAACTCGAGAACTTGAAGCTCATGCGATAGAAATGCATGCATCAGCCGCAGAGCGTCTACGCGTGTCTCGGCCTCAAGCAGCTTTTGTTCGCGAACAACATCCAAGCTGAAAACACTCGCCAACAAATACGCCAGGCGGAGCGGATCGTCGCTCCCAGCCAACATGCGTGTTAATTCGGAGGCAGATTGCGGCTGCGCCAGAGCAATAGCTTTTGCAGCCAGTTCAAGCAGAGCACCCGATAAAGCCTCTACTTCGGAGCCGCCGTCTTCCGGAGCCGGCAAAATTCGGAACTTGGCGGTCAGATATGGTTCGGTCTTTTCCAGCTTGGATAGGACGACGCGATCGATACCCAGAACCAGGATTTCCATCATGCCTTCGCTCGGGCGCGATGATTTGCGGATGACGGCCTTGGCGCCGATCGTGTACAGGTCGTCTTGTAGAGGTGAATCGACTTGCGCGTCGCGCTGGGCCACCAGGATGATTTCCTTTTCCTCGGTCTTCAGCGCCGCTTCAACAGCCTGGAGCGAAGAATCACGCCCGACTGAGAGTGGCAGAAGCAATCCAGGAAACAGGACTGTGTTCTTCAACGGGAGTGCCGGAAGAACTTGATATTCGTTATTTGCCATTGGGGGCTTTCTTTCCTATTGTTTCGATGCAACTATACAGCCAAAAGCTGCGATTGGTTGCGTGCAGTACACTCAACTTCCATTTCGGACGAAAAAGCCCGAGGCCGGGAGAAACCCAAACCTCGGGCTATTTGACTGCTGGGATCTACCGCAAGTTATTGTGGCTGAACGACGATGAAGAAGTTCGCGCCGTTCTGCCGGATAGTCAACATCACCGATTTGCCGTTGGCTTCGTTCATGTAGCGTTTGAAATCGGCTGAATTTGTGACCGGTTTCCGATCAACCGCCACAATTACGACACCGCGGCTAATGCCAGCATCGGCAGCGGGACTGCTTTGATCGACTGAGTCGACTACAACACCCTTGGTGCCGGCTTCGGCGTTAACCTGCTGAGCCAAGTCTGGAGTCAACGTTTCGACAGTAATACCGCGCGCGGACACATTACCCGAATTGCCGTTTTCCTGATCGTTACTGCCGTTATTGTTGTTGGAATTTTGGCCGTTCTGGTCCCAGTCCACTCCGGTCGGGCGAGTGCCGAGAGTTACGTCGATCTTCATCGGTTTGCCATCGCGCACTACATCGAGAGCTACCGTGCTGCCGGGCGTATGCGAGATAACGTCCATGGTCAGATCGTCAGAGCCTTGAACTGCTTTGCCGTCAATGGCGGTAACAACGTCGCCAGATTTCAACCCCGCTTTGGCTCCGGGGCCACCGGGCGTCACATTAGCGATAATGGCGCCTTCCGGCGATTTCAAGCCAAGATGCGGAGCGAGATCACGAGAAACGGTCTGGAGCTCAGCGCCAAGATAGCCGCGCGAAACTTTACCATTCTTTTCGATCTGATCCATCACCTGCTTGGCTAAGTTGGACGGAACCGCAAAGCCGATGCCCACATTTCCGCCTTCACTCTCGCCGAAGCCTCCGCCGCCGCCACCCGTAAGAATCATGGTGTTCATGCCGATCAGCTCACCTTTGGCATTGATTAATGCACCGCCAGAATTGCCGGGATTAATGGACGCGTCCGTCTGAATAAAGTTCTGGATATGGGTACCCATTTCCAAATTTCGGTTTTTCGCGCTAACGATACCCATGGTCACCGTATGGTCCTGGCCAAACGGGTTGCCGATGGCAAAGCAGAGATCGCCGACGCGAGCGGAATCGGAGTTCGCAAACGGCATAGAAGGTAAGTTGTCCGCATTGATCTTCACAACCGCAACGTCCGTTTGGGGATCTGTTCCTACTACTTTGCCGCTGAAATCACGGCCATCCGACAACGTGATTTCCAACTTATTAGCCTTTTCTACTACGTGATTATTCGTGAGAATGTAGCCCGACGGGCTAACAATGATTCCGGAACCGAGTCCTCGTTCCCGCTGATCCTGCGGGCGCATACGTCCGTTGCCGCCACCGAAAAACTGGCGGAAGAACGGATCAGACATAAAAGGGTTATTCTGCTGCTGTTCCGACGCTTTGATGATGCGCGTCATGCTGATCTTGACAACAGCGGGAGACGCCTTTTCGATAATGTCGGCAAAGGAGTTGGATAACTGACTCACCTTTTGAGTGCTGTTGTTATCGGCTCGCGCCACCACCGAAACCGGGTTGCTGCTTGAATGATTTGCAACCGCAAATGCGGCAATCAGACCGCCACCGATTGAAGCCGCAACCAGCGTCAGAATTGCTGTGGAGCGGCGAAATTGGACCACGTTTGACATGTCCTTAAAAATCCTTTCTTATTCCTGCCCCTTACTGCCCGGCAATGCCTCCGCAGCGGGTTAGCTATGCGGCTCGAAGGATTACCCCGTCCGCTTCCTTTAATTTGACGTTCGAAATTGGAATTCGATTTACGCACGACTTTTAGACGGAGACTTCATCCGGCCGATTGGCCGGATGAGACTCTACCGCGAAATTCAGACTCGAACTCTTGGGATCGGCATCGATCCGGATCGTCTGACCATCATGAATCTCTCCTCCAACTATACGTTTGGCGAGGGGATTTTCAATCTCTTTCTGAATGGCCCGTTTTAATGGACGAGCGCCGTAATGCGGATCGTAGCCATTTCGCACAAGGCGTGTACGGGCCGCATCCGTAAGAATCAGCGTGATGTGCCGCTCTTCGAGGCGGGCACGCAAGCTGGAGAGTTGAATTTCCACGATTTCTTTCAGATGTTCTTCACTCAAAGCATGGAAAACGATAATTTCGTCCAGCCGGTTCAAGAATTCCGGCCGGAAGCTGGCGCGAAGCTCGGAAAGCACTGCGTCTTTCATCCGGCGATATTCTTCACCTTCGAAGGCGCCGCGGTAATCGAGAATACGATGACTGCCAACATTGGAGGTCATGATGACAATCACGTTCTTAAAGTCGACTGTTCGACCCTGACCGTCAGTCAGGCGGCCATCATCCAGCAGTTGTAGCAGCGTATTAAAAACATCGTGGTGTGCTTTTTCTATCTCATCGAAAAGCACTACGGAATAGGGACGGCGACGAACCGCTTCCGTCAACTGGCCGCCTTCATCGTAGCCCACGTAACCGGGAGGCGCGCCGATCAAACGAGACACGGTGTGCTTCTCCTGATACTCGGACATGTCGATGCGGATCATCGCGCGCTCATCGTCGAACAAAAACTCGGCGAGTGCGCGGGCGAGTTCGGTCTTACCTACGCCTGTCGGGCCCAAGAAAAGAAAACTGCCTATGGGGCGACGCGGATCCTTCAAACCTGATCGTGCGCGGATGACCGCCTCAGCAACGGCCAGCACCGCCTCATCCTGGCCGATAACGCGCTTGTGAAGTTCGTCTTCGAGAGCGAGCAATTTTTTCATCTCGCCTTCGAGGAGTTTCGAAACCGGGACGCCGGTCCAGCGGCTGACCACTTCCGCGATATCTTCTTCGTCAACCTCTTCTTTAAGTAGGCGAGTTCCACCTTGCTTACCGGCGACACGATCTTCTTCGGCCTGCAATTGGCGTTGCAGCTCAGTAAGGCGACCGTACTTGAGTTCAGCGGCTTTGTTTAGATCGTAGGCGCGCTCCGCTTGGGCGATTTCGATCTTTACCTGGTCAATCTGCTCACGAAGCGCACGGACACGCTGCACACTTTCTTTTTCGGTCTGCCATTGCGCTTGAAGCGCTGCTGAGGAAGTTTTCAGCTCCGCCAATTCTTTTTCAATGCGCGCCAGGCGTTCTTTCGAAACTGCGTCGGTTTCCTTCTTCAGAGCTTCGCGTTCGATTTCAAGCTGCATGGTGCGACGCAAAAGCTCGTCGAGTTCGCTCGGCATGGAATCAATCTCGGTGCGCAGCTTGGCCGCCGATTCATCGACCAGATCGATAGCTTTGTCAGGCAGGAATCGATCTGTGATATAGCGATTGGAGAGAACAGCCGCAGCTACGAGAGCCGTGTCTTTAATGCGAATGCCGTGATGCAGCTCATAGCGCTCGCGAAGACCGCGCAAGATCGAGATGGTGTCTTCGACGCTCGGCTGATCGACGAAAACCGTTTGAAAACGCCGTTCGAGGGCGGCATCTTTTTCGATATATTTGCGATATTCGTCGAGCGTAGTTGCACCGATACAGTGCAGTTCGCCGCGCGCAAGCATAGGCTTGAGCAAGTTGCCCGCATCCATCGCACCTTCGGCTTTTCCCGCGCCAACGACCGTGTGCAACTCGTCGATGAAGAGAATGATGCCGCCTTCCGACGACTGGACTTCTTTTAAAACCGCCTTAAGGCGCTCTTCAAACTCACCGCGAAATTTAGCGCCGGCGATCAAGGCGCCCATGTCGAGCGCAACCACTTTCTTGTCTTTAAGACCTTCAGGAACGTCACCGCGCACGATACGCTGGGCGAGACCTTCGACGATGGCCGTTTTGCCGACGCCGGGCTCGCCGATCAGCACGGGATTGTTTTTGGTGCGGCGCGAGAGAACCTGAATCACGCGCCGGATCTCTTCGTCGCGCCCGATAACCGGATCGACTTTACCTTTTGAGGCTAAGTCGGTCAGATCGCGGCCGTATTTCTGAAGTGCTTCGTAAGTCGTTTCCGGATTCTGTGTGGTGACGCGCTGGTTGCCGCGAACCTCAACGAGCGCTTTCATGAGCCGGTCGCGGCTGGCGCCGAATTCTTTCAGGAGCCGGCCGGCAGCGCCACCGTCGTCTGCAGTAGCGAGCAACAGATGCTCGATGGAGACATAGTCGTCTTTCAGGCGCTTGGCTTGATCTTCGGCACGGCTCAAAAGCTGAGACAGGCGCGGAGTGACGTAGAGCTGGTCGGGGCGAACACCGGCGCCGCTTACTTTCGGCAGCTTGTCGATCTCCTGCAGGAGCCGTTGATGAAGGGGTTCAAGCGAGACGTCGGCACGGAGCAGGATAGACGGAGCAAGACCACCTTCCTGCTCGAGCATAGCGAGAAGAAGATGTTCGACGTCCACCTGTTGGTTGCCGTGGTTGATTGCCAAGGTTTGCGCCTGCCGAATGGCTTCTTGGGACTTTTCAGTCAGGCGGTTGAAATCCATAGGGTATGATCCTCGACTACAGGGTACCATGTGAGCCCCTGCAACTGCAATAATCTTAGTCTATTTTGCTAAGATTTTTCAACGGTCCAGAATCGAGCTCTCGTGCAGTAGAGTAGAGGAACACGGAGCCATGCGCCGATTTTTCCCGATCGTCTTAAGTTATTGCGTTTTAACCCCATTTTGCGCCTTTGGCTGGTGGGAGACCGGCCATCAGACGGTCGCGCGCATTGCAGCCGCTCATTTGACGCCGGCGGCACGCACAAGGATGGCACGTATTCTGAACGTTTCAGACACACCGGAAGCGGTAGCGGACGCATTGGCAAAGGCGTCCACTTGGGCGGATGACACCAAGAACGAGACCAAGACTGGAGAGTGGCACTACATCGATCTAGCTTTGCAGGATCATAAGACAGACATCCCGTTGCGCTGCAAGGCGGATAATTGCGCTCCGGTACGTATAGGGTTATTTGCGGCGCAACTTGCGAATCCCCCTATCGAGGCGCGTTGGAGCCAATTAGATTCGTTACGGTATCTCATTCATTTCGTAGGGGATGTTCATCAACCGCTGCATGCAATTTCGGATGCCGACCTCGGGGGCAATTGCGAGCGGCTGGACCCGCCGGTCGATACCGCCAAAAACCTTCATTCGCTTTGGGACGGCGGAATTATTCGAGCCATGGATGTGGACGACAAGGCGCTCGCCGCCAGCTTGGAGCAGGAGATACAAGGATTCGATTCGGCGCGGCAGGCGGAACTAGTGCGCGGGGACCAAAACGATTGGGCCTGGGAATCGCACGAAGTGGCGATCCAAGACGTTTACTACAAGTTACACATCCCGGTAGAAGCGCCAATGTTCCCGGCGAACTGCAGTGAAGCTCCAGCGGAGATCACGGAATTCAAAGTGCCGGTTGACACCTTGTACGTCGACAGCATGAAGCCCGTAGTGCGAGAGCAGTTGATCAAGGGCGGATTGCGTTTGGCGAAGATGTTGAACGAATCGCTCTAAGGCTGCCAGTCAACTATGTACGGCCGGACTCTCCGCGGGTGCACGGACGAGACCGGTAGGTAGGATGACTTCGAAACGAGAGCCTTCGCCGACATGGCTGTC
>DASREJ010000264.1:0-26656 GCA_035652115.1 Bryobacteraceae bacterium | reverse complement strand
TGGCGCGAACTGATGGGTGCGACAAATCCGGCCAACGCAGCGGAGGGAACTGTTCGCAAGCGCTTCGCTGAAAATATCGAGCGCAACTCTGTGCACGGATCCGACGCGCCGGAAACCGCCGCGCAGGAAATTCCATTCTTCTTCGGAACGGCTGAATTGCTGTAACGTGACCGCGTGAGAACGTCGCCGGAACGCTCACCAAAGACGGCGTACGCCATGTGCGTCGAACAGGGCCTCATTGCTAACGATCGGAATATTTTCCGCCTGAGCCTGTGCGATGAGCATGCGATCAAAAAGATCCTTGTGAGGACCAGCGAGTAGACCTGCACGAATAGCATGATCAGAGGAAATTGCTAGCATCTGAAACCCTTCCCGCTCAAGCTGACCAGCAAAGTCAGCGGTAAGATCAGCGCCTGACGGGAGTTTTCCAAGTCTTACCTTCGTTGAAATCTCCCACGCCGACGCCGCACTCACGAAAATGCGATTTTTGATGTCTGCGATAATTTTGCGCGCAGTCGTTGTTAATGCACGATCATCTGAGACATCCAGCAAGGTTTGTTCCGAGAGCATAATGGAAACGCGCATGAGTAAAGCAATCGAGAATCTGAAGGCCGCGCAAGAGCGGGCTATGGCAATACGCCCAAAGGTCGGTGGCTTTCCGTATCTGGCCGAAACTTTGCGACAAGCAGGCGTCAGGCGGAACTTCTGGTTTTTACCCGCCTGTCAGAGCATGTATCTAACCGATCACGGACCGGTCGTCGTACAAGGTACTCCGCTCGTGTCCGGCACGGCGGATGTGCCGCCGTTTGATCGTGACGCACTTATCAAAGCCTTACGAACTGACCAAGCCGGCGAGAGCACATTTCCTGAATTTCTTGCGTCGTCCTGGCGCGCAGGGGTTGTTCGTTATGACGTCGATTTGGCGGCGCGAACCGTTGCCTATTATGGCTGCAATGGCGAGGAATACATCGAAAGTTATCCAGACGTTGAGTTGAAATAGCGGCTACAAAAACAAACTCCGCCAGGATGAGTCCAAGCGGAGCCAGCGATGCGTACTGTAGGAATTAGCAAGCGTGCCCGGAACATACATTAAGCCGTGTCCCTTCTCGCACATTAATTCAGTGCCGTACCAATCCAAAACCGTGGATGAAGCTTGCCCGATTCGAATCGGATTAGTCAACTGGCGAAGACATACCGGACATCGTTTGCGTTGATCGACGAGCAGCCACCGAAATCCCAGAAAATAGCCGATCAACATGGCTTGCGGTCTAAGTCCGGACGAAGCAATGAAAGGTCCAAAGTCGAGAGTGCCGCAGAAGACGATCGGCAGAATCAATGTCGCCTTTACCACCAGAAAAAGCCACCAACGAAGACGCGTCCAATGACTTGGTAGCTCTGCCGCCGCACCGCCTGCTCCGAGTGTCATGGGAGTGGTAGCAGGCAGAATCAGGATCGCGACGGCGATTTGGAAGAGTTGGGCCAGGGCGAATCTCCGGTCTACATAGGGCGACTGAAGTAGCGACTCGTAAAACGCCAATGCTGTGGTCACCGCTGCCAATACCGTCAAAAACGACACGCACAGCACCGGAGATCGCAGCCAGAGACGTGGCGCGAACATGTGGCATTCGCCATTGCGCCGCAGCCAAGCCGCATCTTTCCACGATCCCAGGCAGAAGCAGGTTGCCTTGAGGCTGAAGCATGCCGCTGGGCAATTCGCGGACACCAGATACCAAAGCTCCGAGTTCCACTCTGTCAACCACTCCGGTCGCTCTGATCTCGGAAGTAGTAACGCAGCCGCGCGCAGAATTCCGCGATAGATCCAACCGCAATCAAGAGTGGGCCGCATTGCTCTCTACTCTCCCTTTCGAACAGTCGCCAGCGCGGCCAATAGTGGATAGCGCTGTTGTGCGGATTCTAGCCTGGCCTTCCCGGAGCGTGTAAGTTTGTAGTATTTCCTGGCAGGCCGTTGTTCCGCATCCGCAATCTTCTGCGGCTCCCACGAGGAGCGAATCAGAGCATCTCGTTCCAGACGGCGAAGAGCGGGATAAACTGTGCCGCTGGGGAGGCCGGTTGCATCCATAATGCTCAACCCATAGACGTTCCCAGCATCGATCGCCTGCAGAATCATAGTGGCGGAGTGAGTGAGCTTTGCCTCGGCTACCATTGCATGACATTATATCCCGCTATGTAGCACGCTACTATTGACATAGTTATAGTAGTGCGCTACATAGGGTATATAGACACATCGATGCTACTTGAACTACGCAACGTCTCAAAGCGATTTTCCGGTATCACCGCTGTCGATTCCGTCAGTTTTCAGGCACAGCCGGGTGAAATTACCGGTTACCTCGGACCAAATGGTTCGGGTAAATCAACCACCATGAAAATGATTACCGGCTTGATCGAGCCGACAGCGGGTGAAATCCTCTTCGACGGCTTCCCGATACGACACGATCCGATGGCGTACCGGCAGCGGATGGGCTACGTTCCGGAGGAACCGCATCTGTACGGGCATCTTTCGGGCTTGGAGTTCCTCACGATGGTCGTTCAGCTACGTGGCCTGCCTCAAAGGCACGCGGCCGAACAGATCGACGGTTTATTGCGGTTGCTCTCCTTGCATGGCGACCGTCACGTAGCCATTTCTTCCTATTCAAAGGGAATGCGTCAGAAGGTGCTACTTTCAGCCGCGCTACTGCATAATCCGGATCTGCTGTTGCTTGATGAGCCGTTCTCCGGTCTCGATGTGGGGTCGGCGCTCATCCTTCGTGGTTTGATTCAGGAACTTGCCGCGCGAGGCAAGGTAGTTTTGTTCAGCTCTCATGAACTCGAAACAGTGGAGCGGGTCTGCTCGCGAGTCGCGATCCTGCACCGCGGCAAGATTGTGGCCGACGATTCGATCGAGCATCTGCGAACACTGATGGCGCTGCCAACACTCGAAGACATCTTTTCTCAACTAGCGGTCGAGCAGAATACCACGGCGGTGGCGCGCGAGATTGCTGATCTGATTTTGCATTGAGGAGCGCTCAGTGAGCACCAGTCAATTTCGAACGCTGTATCAGGACTTTCTGCGACGGCTGATCGACATCGAGATACTATCCACGCACGCTCGCGGCGACGCGAGCACATTGTTCGGGCAGTTTACATCCCTACTCGTCTTTCTCAGTTTTCTTTTTACCGTGCCCGCGCTTTATTTCTCAGGCAAAATGGCTGTTCCCGGCCAAGCATTCTTAATAGGCGTGTGGACTTTGCAGCATTTTCTTATCGCTACAACCATGCTGTTGGTTGGATTGTTCGCGGTGCTGACCTGGAATTCGACGTTCCCCGATAAGCGTGACCTGATGGTTCTCGCGCCTCTGCCACTGCGCGTACGAACGATTTTTCTGGCAAAGATAGCAGCGGCAGGAACAGCTCTCGGTCTGCTGATTCTGGTCTTGCATTCGCTTGCTGGCGTGGTTTGGCCGCTCGCCTTCAATAGGCACGTACCAGGGCAAACGTTATCGGAATTTAAGTCTGAGAGTGCCTTGCCTCCCGTATCTGCGGCAGGCATGCAAGCTGTCATGAATCGCGAATTGGCGCCGGCGTTAGCCAGCGCCGCCGCCGCGCATGCCGGACTTTCTATTGGCGTTACGACGCGAGGAGTCAGGCGAGTGTTTGCATACGGGACCGCCAAACCGGACTCGATTTTTGAGATCGGTTCGGTTACGAAGATATTCACCGCGCTTGCATTGGCACAGATGGCGCAGCAGGGCTTGGTAAAACTCGATGAGCCAGTGCGGCAACTAATGCCGCCGGGAACTGTGGAACGGCCGTTCGGCGCCGAGATCACGCTGCTTGATCTGGCGACACATCACTCCGGATTGCCGCGAATGCCAAGCGGATTCTTCCAGAAAAACAAAGATGATCCGTTCGCCGATTTTGCAGCTACGGACCTTTACGAATACATGTCGCGGCAGGGTGTAAAGAAACGCGCGGACGTATCGTTCTCGTACAGCAATCTGGGTCTTGGATTGCTCGGACAGGTATTAGCGGATCGTGCTCATCTGAGCTACGCGGAGTTGATCAAGACGAAGATCACAGAGCCGCTTGGTCTTCCCGATACGGTTGTCGTCCTTTCGCCGGAACAGCGCAGCCGGCTCATCCAGGGATATAACGATCTTAGCGACGGACCCGACGGATTCAGACGGTCGTCGCACGCATACGGCGACCCGGTACCTTCCACAACTTTCCGGGCGATTGCTGGAGCTGGAGCGCTGCATTCCACCGCCGGAGATCTACTCAAGTTCCTGGAAGAAAACTTGCATCCGGAAACGTACGGTAGACCTCTCGCGACTGCTTTGGTCGAATCGCATCGGCCCCGCGCGCCTATGGATGACTCCGTCGCTGGCGCGGAGACTATCCCCGCGGGAACACGTATTGCTTTGATTTGGTGGCGCACACCAGACGGATGTTATTTACATGGCGGTGCAATGCCGGGATATACGGCCTCTGTCCTGTTCAATCCCAAAGACGACTACGCAGTTGTTGTGCTGTCAAACGTAGGCCCCGGCGGCATACTCTCAAGCGATTTGGTCGCCGAGCACATTCGCCAAAGGTTGATGGGACTTCCCGCTCTTTCACTCGCTCCGATCAACATCCCTGAAAGCGGCGGCTTTCTACGCCTGATTCGCTTATTTGCCGTTTATTGGCTTACGATGCTGGCGGCCGGTGGCTTCATTTATTGCTGCATCTTGGGCCTACACGGACTCGCCGCGCAATTGTTCCCGCGGCAGTGGTTCCTCCGCGTGTCCACTTTCCTGCAAATGGCCGTCTTCTGTTCGCTCGTAAGCGTCTATTTCCTTCAGCCTGCCATCGCGCAGCCCAATCTCTTGGATGTGCATAGCACCGGCCTGCCTTCGTGGTCCCCGTCTTATTGGTTCCTCGGACTATTCCAACAATTGAACTGTTCGCCTGCGCTAAGTTGGCTTGCGAGCCGCGCATGGTTTGGCTTATTCACCGCATTGGGCGCAACCGCGGCATCCTATGCTCTATGCTATTTACGCTCCTTGCGTCAGATCGTCGAAGAGCCCGACATTCTGCCAGTCACTCGGCGCGCGAGTCTTCTGCCGCGCTTCGGGTCACACCTCCAGACGGCAATAGTCCAGTTTAGTGTTCGAACTCTGCTGCGCAGCAGGCAGCATCGCGTAATTCTTGCTTTCTATCTGGGCATTGGGTTCGCCGCCACCGTGTTGCTCTTAAAGAGTCCGGTCGCAAGAGAGATTACAGGAGCGAATCTGATAGATCCCTGGCACGCGGTCAGCGCGCCGCTACTTGCCTCCAGCATCATCCTGATGGGTTTTTGGATAGTCGGAATGCGCGCCGTCTTCTCTCTGCCACTTGAGTTGGCGGCGAATTGGATTTTTCGAGTGACGCCGCTTCATGCTGACTCACAATGTATTTCCACAATGCGGCGTTCTCTGTGGGTTCTCGCCCTCGTGCCAGCCTGGCTTATCTCTGCCGTGGTGCTTTTGGCTCTATGGCCGTGGCGTGCGGCCGCCGCACATCTCTTGCTGCTCGCCTTTTTTGGACTGATCATTAGCGAACTGTGCCTGCGAGGCGGTCAAAAAATTCCCTTCACCTGTTCCTGGCTGCCCGGCAAATCGAATTTCCACATCACATTTTGGGTCTGCATCATGTTAGTTCTCGAAATTGTCTTGAGAGCGGTCGAGTGGGAACGGCAGGCGCTCGCGCAGCCAGCTATTTACAGCGTCATCCTCGGTGCTTTCGCCATCATTTTCGGGTTGGCTCGATGGCACACGTCTCGACAAGCGGCGGGCGAACCAGAACCGCTCCAGTTCGACGAAGTGCCTTCCTGGCAGCTTGTGACATTGGATCTTCCCAAAGAAGTCACGCCGTCAGAATTGCAGAGTACTCATTAGTTGTAAGCAAGATAGAAGCGGCGGTTAACCACCGCCCCATCTCTTGCCCAGTTCCGTCAAGTTCGCATTCGCGAGATCCTGCGGAGTCATAACAGGATGAAAATGCACTTCGGCATTCATTCCAAGGAAGAATGGCTCCCCTACCCTGGTCATCTGAGAGACTTCCGCTATATCTACGATCAGAATTGCCGTGCGGCGACCATCCTCCTCCAGGAAGTAAGCGGCTTCGGGCTTCAACTCAGATAGAATTTCTTGCATTTTAGTTGGGAAGCTCCCGTCTTGAATAGATTTATTGAGGCGCTCCACCGGCGCTTTTACGTTGACTAGAAATCGCATGTTATCTTCCTTTGTTAAAGCGGATTGGAATTGACTGTAATACGCTTGCCTGTGAGCGTGCCAGCCATTTGATAAATGACGCTGGTCAAGGTCGGATCGTAAACCACCACGGTTTCCCGGCCCTTGAAACTATTCCCGTTGCGATCAATCGTTATCGTCGCGGTCAGAACCACTACCGCCATGAGATTTCCTGATGGATCGAAATCCCAGGATGGATGATTGACCTTAAACGTCAGCGGGCCTGTCTGCTCCCAGACGCCGGAGCATACGTTATCCGTGGCTGGCGCGCTGTCGTCGATCAGAAGCTCATTCCCGTCGGCATAAAACGTATCGAAACCTTTATCGTCAGAGCCGTCGGCGCCCTGGAATTCCTCAAGCCAGAGGCCAACCGGCGTTGGCTCGTGCGCAGGAAGCCTCGACTGATCCGGAAGCGCAGTTGAAGGCGCTTTGATGGCGGAAGTTATGGATCGGTTGCCCATTGAACCCAATTTGCAAGCCTGCGCGGACGTGGCGAGAAATCCACATACCGCTACAACAGGAAGCAGATAGGCCAAACTCCGGCACAGGATTTGTTTAATTTCAAATCTCACGTTTTTCTCCAATTTCGTATTTGACCGGCGGTGACCGGCCATCCATGAATGCGAAAAGCGCTTGCGCCGGAGCTCACTTACCTAAAACTTTTTGCGTACTAACCTTTCCGTCGCCAAATGTGCGAATGTCGCTAACCGTCCAAATACGGGTACTTCCGCATGGCTCAGCAACAGCCTGTGTCAGTGCCTGAACCATTTGCCGGATGCTGACTAATCCCAGGCGCAACGCTCCATGTCTCGTCTGGGGAATTAACTCCGCAACTTTGTAGAACGGAAGCAGAAAATAGGGCCATAGGTGTCCGGGTCCTAAAACATACCAAGGCCGTAAAATCGTGGCCGCCAACCCGCTGGCGGAAATTGCCTGCTCGCATTGCGCCCGTACATCCACGTATGCCTGCATAACCGGTGCCGGCTGAGCCACGCTGAGGTAAATGAAGTGCTGAACGTTGACTTCGCGGGCAATACGAACAGCTTCAAGGCCGGCCTTCAGATCGATTTGCCGAAATTGATCAGCCTTAGCTGGGCTGGGATGCGAAACGCCAACCAACTGAATGAAAGTGTCCGCGCCTGCCGCAAAGCGGCGGTAGGAATCGCCGTCCAGCGCGTCCCCAATTACAGGCGTACAACTCCAAGGCAACTTCGAGCGGGATTGTTCCCGCACTAAAGCTACAACATCATGGCCCTGAGTATGTAACGCGGGTATCAGCCGCTTACCGATGTATCCGGTACCACCAGTCATGAAAACGCGGTGAGTATGTGCCATTTTCGTTCGTAACCAGGCCTTTTAGAACTGAATCCAGGTTGACAGTTTCGTAGCAAAAGTGGAAACTGATCCAAACCGGGTTGCATTCATCAATGAATGCGAAGAGGGGGATACTGATTGGTTCAGGAAATCCGTGAGGCGCGGGAGGAACCCGACGAGTCTCAGGACGTGACGCTCCTCCTCGCCGAATGGCAAAAAGGCGATCAAAGGGCGCTCGACCGGCTCATGCCGCTCGTCTATGATCAACTGCGCCGCATTGCCGCCCGTTACTTGCATTCCGAACGCAGCGGACACACCCTGCAAACCACAGCACTCGTTCACGAAGCTTATCTGCGTCTGGTGGGTGAGAATCGCATTCAGTGGCAAGGCCGCACTCATTTCTTCGGAGTGGCTGCCACTCTGATTCGTAACATTCTTGTCGACCATGCCCGAACGCAGAAAGCCCTGAAGCGCGGCGCGGGCATCGGCAAACTTTCCCTTGATGAGGCGTTTGCCGTTCCCGCGGAAAACAACGCTGCGATTCTCGCGGTCGACGACGCGCTTCGAGCGCTGAGCAAGATCGATCCTCAACAGGGGCGCATTGTAGAACTTCGATTTTTCGGCGGCCTCACCATCGAAGAGACGGCCGAACTCCTCCAGATCTCGCCCTCCACCGTAAAGCGCGATTGGATTCTTGCCAAGACCTGGATTTATCGCGCGCTTTCAAGTTCCGCCATCGAATCATGACCGCCGAACAATGGGTGCGCGTAAAAGACGAATTCGATCGCGCACGCGACGCCCCCACAGAGCTTCGCGGCCATGTGCTGGAGGCTGTCAGCGACGAAGAGGTTCGCCATGAGTTGGAAGAGCTGCTTCGGGCTTACGACGGGTCACAAGAATTCTTGGAGCGCCCGGCAATCTTGAGTGCATCCGTGCTCACCACGGTTAATACAGCTTTTGGGCAGCGGCTGGGCAGTTATTCGCTGGGACGGCAAGTGGGTGAAGGAGGGATGGGTGTCGTCTATGAGGCCATCCGGGCGGACGGAGAATTTGAACGGCGCGTTGCAGTCAAAATCGTGAAGCTCTGGCTGACCGGTGAACGCGAAACCGCGCGCTTTCGCACTGAGCGCCAAATACTCGCACGGCTCGATCACGCCAATATCGCCCGGCTGATTGATGGCGGCACGACACCAGACGGATTGCCCTTCCTGGTGATGGAGTTTGTCGATGGCGTTCGCATCGACCATTACTGCAACCAGCACACGCTCGATATTTTTCAGCGCTTGCAACTGTTCCGAGGCGTGTGCGAAGCCGTCGAATATGCACATGCTCAAGGAATCGTTCATCGCGATTTAAAACCGGCCAATGTCCTCGTGATGGCAGACGGCAGACCAAAGCTGTTGGATTTCGGTATTGCGAAAGTGCTTGATGCCGATGCCGCCCAGACCGCGACGCTAACAGTCTCACGCCCCGCCACGCCCCAGTATGCAAGTCCGGAGCAATTGCGAGGCGAGCCGACAACTCCGGCAAGCGATATCTATTCGTTAGGTATTTTGCTTTATGAACTGCTAACAGGGCAAAGTCCTTACGGCGGCAAAGCCTGCAGTTTGCAAACCATCTCGCGCGCGGTTTACGAGGAAGAACCTCCCGCCCCAAGCGTAGTCACGGGCAATCGCACATGGCGACAGAACCTGGATCGAATTGTATCGGCGGCAATGCAGAAAGATCCAGCAGCGCGCTACGGCAGCGTAACCGATTTGATTGCTGACGTAGATCGATATTTGAGTGGAGCGGCCGTTCAAGCGAAGCGGCGGTCTTCGCGTTTTTGGCCGCCCTTCTCAATCCGTGGGGCCTCCGCAGTTTTATTGATTTTGGCTGCCTGTATATGGATTGCGAAGGTAGGCGCGCCTGGCTTCAAATCAAAATCGCCTTTTGAACAGCTCTACTCAGAAGGGATGGACCGGCAACAACATTTCGATTGGACCGCCGCCCGCAGCTTCTTCCGAAGAGCTATCGATGCAGACCCGAAAAATCCACTTGGGCATTATGCTTATAGCGCTGCTTTACACACTTTGGGATATGAATCGCTCGCTCAAAGAGAGGCGAAACTGGCAAACGAACTTTCTTCCGGCCTCGATCAAGAGAAGCAACTTCTGATCAAAGGACGCTACCAAGAGTACACGGGAGATCGCGCAAACGCAGCCGCTACTTACCAGAAGCTTTGGGCACTAAACCGCAACAGCCCGGACTACGCTTTGCGGCTGGCCGCGGCTCAAACCAGCGCCGGAGCGCCCACCGATGCGCTTCGTACCCTGGATTCAATTCACAGCGCCTCCAAAAACACGGCCGACACAGCGCGTGCCGACCTGCAGAAGGCCCGCGCCTACGAACTTTTATCCAAATATCAGCAAGAGCTTTCCGATGCCGAAAGTGCGGCCAAGGCGGCAGATGCCATCGGCGCACGTGAGTTGAAAGCAGAAGCCCTGCAGGTAAAGGGCGACGCGCTGCGTGAGATGAATCGCTTCGATGAAGCGGTGAACGTGTATGCCGAATCCGAAGCAATATCACGAGAAGCCGGCGATTTGTATGAAGTTGCGTCTATCGAAAATCGCCTGGGCGGTATGTATTTCAACAAGGGAGACTATTCGGCGCTCGAAGTGCATGCCAACACCGCACTTGCCTTGTTCCGGCAAATTGACAACAAAACCGCACAAGCTAGCATTTTGAACAATCTTTCGCTTGCAACGAAGTCGCGCGGTGACCTCGCCGGCGCATTAAACATGCTGGAGCAAGCCGTCGCCATTTCGCGTGATGCCGAAGATTTGCACTCGCAAGCGAGGGAACTGACGAACGAGGGAACTATTCTGCGCCGCCTTGGTCGTGAAGCGGACGCGAAAAAAGCGTTTCAGGAATCATTGGAATGCGCTCAACGGATAGGCGATCGCGATCAAATCGCGCGTTCACACATCACGCTAGAAATCCTCGATCGCGACGACGGAGATCTTCGCGCCGCTCTGAATGAAAGCAGAACGGCCTTGAATCTTCTTGCTGAATCGAGGGCTGTGGCGTTAAAGGCATTGACATTGCAGCATTTAGGTGATGACATTCATGCCAGCGGCGATGCAGTCGGTGCTAAGTCGGCTTTGGAGCAATCGCTCGCGCTCGCGCGACAGGCAAATTCGAGACAATTGACCGCTGACGATGAGTACATGCTGGCTGATATCGCCCGCGAGCAACGAGATTTCAAACATGCGGAGGAATTGCTCAAAAGTGCAGAGACTTATTACTCCGCACAAAAACAAAAAGTGAATCTCTGGGACGCTTGGGCCGCGGAGGCTCGATTGCAAATCGTCGAACAGCGTGCGGCGGGTAGCGAAACTCGGATTGTCGAAGCAATCGGCGGATTTCACGGAGTAAAAGATGATGCCCGGGAGTGCGGCGCTTATGCCGTTCTCATGGAATCGTATCTGGCTCAACACAAACTTCGCGAAGCTTCCCGTGCCGCCACGAACTCCGGTGCTACATGCGCCGCGACGACCGAATATGATGCCCGCATGATTTACAGAATTCGCTCGCTTCAGGTAAGAACGGCGTTGGGCGACGTTCCACATGCAAAGCAGGAGCTGGAATCGTTAACCAAAGAACTTGAGGAAAAAGGTTGGGGACAACTTGCAAGGAAAGCAAGGCTGGCTCTCCGGCGTGGGGCGTTTTCCGCTTCGACAATATAATCGTTTGGATGCCAAGCCAACTTTGTCGAAGTTACTCGAAGTCTTAAATCGCGAAATTATTAATTGCTTTCGATGCCCGCGCCTGGTTGCGCATCGTGAGGAGATCGGGCGCGTGCAACGGCGCGCTTATCGCGGCCAGCAGTATTGGAGCCGCCCTGTGCCTGGTTTCGGAGATCCGAATGCGCGCTTGCTGATCGTCGGCCTGGCTCCTGGAGCGCATGGAGCCAACCGCACAGGCCGCATGTTCACAGGCGATCGCTCAGGCGAATTTCTATACCGGGCGCTGTGGCAGGCCGGTTTCGCCAACCAAGCCCAAAGCGTATCGCGCGACGATGGACTGCTGCTTAAGAACGCCTACATTACGGCGACAATTCGCTGCGTGCCCCCGGACAATAGGCCAAATCGCGATGAAGTGCTCAACTGCCGTCCATTTTTGGTTCGTGAATTTGCGGTCTTCAAGAAAGTTCAGTTAGTCGTACCGCTGGGCGGCATCGCACTTGACGCATATCTGTCCGTTCTACAAGATGCAGGCAAAATCGTCTCGCGGGCGAGATTCCGCTTTGCCCACGGCGCTGAATTCATGACGCATGGAGGGGGGCCGCTGGTTCTTGCGTCTTATCATCCGAGCCAGCAAAATACATCCACTGGCCGTCTGACCGCCGAGATGCTGCGCGATATTTTCCTCAGAGCGCGCCAGCTTCTCAACGAGTGCGAACCCTAAAATCACGCCCCGCGAGGTGGATAAACCGGCTGCTGCGGCACGGGTGCGGAATAGCCAACTGAGCCAATATATCCTCCACCGCTCTCGAGAATTCGGCGGGCCTCTTCGCTAAACAGAACCCACAGACCGTAAACGCCCAAAGCGGTCCCCAACGGGAAATGCAGCAAGTGAAAGACGGAAAGAACAATGACGAAGATCCGTGACCACGGCTTGAATTTGAGCAAGCCCCACCCCCCGATAATCGCGGGTGCAGCAAGCACAAGCAGAAAAACGGCGACTCCCACTCCAATGGCAGCTACGATAGGTCCGCCGATTGCTTGATCGTGGTAATCGGCAGCCGCTGTAATCACGCCGGCAATGCCGCCCATAACCACCAGAACAACAATCCCGGCCAGGGCCGTAAAACAGCCCATGATGATGTTCAGAATCCCCAGCACTCGAATGTGTTCGCGCATGTGCAACCTTTCGGAATCGGTTCCTTAAGATAATACGCCAGAATTCGCAAGCAGTTCCCCACATAGTGGTACTAGGCTCTTGTGCAGCACAGTGAAAAGATCTGCAAAACCCGCTACACTTAAAGGTAGTCGTAAATGGCTCTAAACACCTGATTCCGATGCACATATTCTCCGTACTGGGGCTTTTGTTTGCTCAGCCAAGTTTGGGTACTCGTCTAACGAACGGGCTATTTGACAACACGTTTTCAGGCATTTACCGGCTTTCCCCCTTCGATTGGGCGCTCCTGATTCCCTATTTCGGCACACTCTTCATCCTCTCGATATATGGAGTCCACCGCTACGAAACCATACGGCGTTATCGTAAGTACCGTAAAAATCTGCCTTCAGAGCCGCTAAAAAAATACGAGCAGTTGCCGCGCGTGACGGTTCAGCTACCTCTCTACAACGAACGCTTTGTAGTGGAGCGGCTGCTCGAAGAAACTGCAAAACTGGAATATCCCCGCGAACTGCTCCAGATTCAGGTGCTCGATGATTCCACTGACGAAACGCATGTTTATACGGAGCGGCTCTGTAACGAGTACCGTGCTACGGGCCTTGATATCGAATACCGGCACAGAAGCAATCGTCACGGCTACAAAGCGGGCGCATTGCAAGAGGGACTGCAAACCGCCACAGGCGAATTCATCGCCATCTTCGACGCCGATTTCATTCCTCCCTCCGACTTCCTCCAGCGCACAATCCATTTCTTCATGGATCCCGACGTGGGCGTGGTTCAAACTCGTTGGAGTCATCTAAACAAAGAATTCAACATTTTGACCCAGGTAGAGGCCATGCTGCTGGACGGGCATTTCGTCTTGGAACATGGCGCACGCTGTGGGTCGGGATTGTTTTTCAACTTTAACGGCACAGCCGGCGTTCTGCGGCGGCAGATGATCGACGACGCGGGCGGTTGGCAGCATGAAACACTGACCGAAGATTCCGACCTGAGTTATCGGGCGCAGTTGCGCGGCTGGCGCTTCGTCTATCTGCCGGCGCTCGACTGCCCTTCCGAACTGCCTGTCGAGACCTACGGCTTCCAAGTGCAGCAAGCGCGTTGGGCAAAGGGCTTAACCCAGGTCGCGATGAAGCTGCTTCCCCGTATTTTCAAGGCGAAGTTACCCTGGCGCGTTAAGTGTGAGGCGTTCATGCATCTGACGCCGAACATTTCGTATCCGCTCATGATTCTCGTCTCCATGCTGATGCTGCCGGTCATGATCGTGCGGTTTTACATGGGCGTGTTTCAGATGGTGCTGATTGATTTGCCGCTGATCGTCGCTTCGTTTTGGTCTATTACGGCCTTCTACCTGTACGCCCAGCGCGTGCTCTACCCCAAAACTTGGTGGAAATCGATTGCGTTCCTGCCGATGTTGATGGCAGCGGGCGTGGCGCTGACAGTCAGCAATAGTAAGGGAGTTATTGAAGCTCTTTTAGGCATCAAGAGCAGCTTTGCCCGAACGGCGAAGTATGCTATCGGCCAGCAGAAAGTCAAAATCAAGCAAACGGCTTACCATCGCAAAAGCGGATGGTTGCCTTATGTGGAAATCGCTATCGGCAGCTATTTCGTTTACATGATCGATTTTGCCATCGACACATACAACTTCTTCGCAATTCCCTTTTTGTTGTTGTTTGTGTGCGGCTACTATTGGGCTGGTTTCAGCACGCTCTATGAAGAATACCGGGACAAGCTGCAATGGCAACGTGCCCGCAAATTGGCAGAGATTCAGTAAAGTCGTACGCGGCAGCGTTTATAACGTTCAATTGGGGGTGCGATCTCGCCTCCAGCGTAATCAGGTCACAGCGAGAGCAGAAATATACATCCACTTCCATTTTGGAAACCCAAGGTCGATTTAGGAGTTCGAGTTTCTCCGGAGAAGCGCCAGAATTCGTTGCAAGACAAGCCGCTGGCGTAGCTACTGTAGTAGTGTAGCTACAATTCACATGTGAAGATGAGATTCACCTGGAGTCCGGCGAAAGCTAAGCGCAACTTGGCGAAGCATAGGGTCAGCTTCAAAACGGCACAACAGGTGTTCTTCGACCCACACTAATCATCCTCGAGGATCGCGACGATGAGCGCGGGAGTTGCGCTATCAGGCGATCGGGTATGCAGGATCGCAACTCCTTCTACTCGTCGTGTTGTAGACCGATCCGTAGACGATGAGGAGATCCTTCACATCATTTCCGCACGAAAGGCAGAAGCTTATGAGCAAGCAACGTACTCCGATCAGTTCTATAAAGGGCATCAGAATCAGCGACGAGACTCGAAGACTTTATAACGAACGAAAAAAGAGCCTTGACAACGATCCAGATGTTCTCCCACTTCCGCCGGAACAATGGGCGGCACGCGATGCGGCGCGACGAATTCTTTCGGCCGGTTAAGAAGCAAACCACTGTCCGCATTGACGCCGACGTGCTTGCATGGCTCAAGTCGAAAGGCGATGGCCATCTCAGCCGTATTAATGCGATCCTACGTGAGCGCATGAATCAGGAATTAGGGCGCCGGACTTAAGAATTTAGCGCGTTTCGCGCCTATCGCCACGCAACACTCTAATTGCGGCAGAGATTCAGTAGCAGCTTAGGCCGTAACACCTTAACACCGGTTACTCTTAGTATCTATTCCTCTTGCCGCCCAGGGCTTTCTCCGGCAATACTTTAGACAAGCACGGCCGAAAAGCTTGGTATGAGGCGTTTACAAGCGCAGCACTCCAGGATCTGTTTCGGCTTGGTCTCTACCGCGATCGTGTTCTTCTTCCTGGGGGGCCTGCAAGCGATCTCTGCAGGCCCTATTTATTCCGTACAAATCATAGGCGCTCTTGGTCCCGGAACCAGTTCTGTCACCGCCATCAACAAAGCGGGTATCGGCGTCGGCTTCATCACGGATTCTTCAGGAAATCAAATTCCCGTTACTTTCAATGGCCAGACAACGGTTTTGCCCGGAATGGGCCAAGCCAATGCCATCAACGACAGCGGCACGATTATAGGAACCACCTACTCAAACGGTTCTCCAAAGGTAACCGAATGGACAAAGGGACAAACCGTAAACACAGGAATCACCGGTTATGGAACATCTATTAACAATGCAGGGCAGATTGTTGGCGGCTATACTACCGCTGCTGGACAGTCGAACGCGTTCGTTTGGGATAACGGTAGCTTAGTCAACCTTGGGACCCTGAACGGCGGCGTCTGGAGTTCGGCCAATGCAATCAATGCAAGCGGGCAGATTGTTGGTACAAGCCTGACCGCGGCGGGCGTATTCACCGCTTTCTTTTCGAACGGAAGCGGCATGAGCAGTCTTTGTCCGTCTTGTCCGTCAAATAGTTACGCAAATAGCATAAGTGGCGGCGGAGTTGCGGTCGGTAGTTTTGTAGATAGCGATGGCTATCTTCATGCTGCGGAATACGGCGATGGAAGCGCTGTTGATTTAGGCACGTTAGGCGGATCGCAAAGTGCTGCGTATGGAATAGATGATGCCGGCGACATAGTCGGATATTCCTATATCGCCAATAACACGGCGACTCACGCATTTCTCTACGCCAACAACGTGATGGTCGATTTGAACGATCTTCTTCCCATCGCATCCGGTTGGACAATCACGGCGGCTTACGGGATAAACAGTTCTGGCGAGATCATCGGTCAAGGGACTCTCGACGGGCAAACCTACGCGATTATCCTAGCGTCCACGGCAAAAGATAACGACGCACGTTCTGCAATCGTTCCTTTAGCCGTTCCCGAGCCCGGTCCATTCATTCTGACCGCGGGTGGCTTAGCACTCCTTGGGACGCGCGTGTGGCGTCGCCAGCGAGTCAAGGCACAAGCTTAGCCCCGAAAAACCTATCTCTCAACGTTAAACTGGGGTTTCTCCATGGAACTCCAAAGTTACAAAATTACCCAAGGTAAAGATCGCGCACCGGCGCGGTCATATTTGAAGTCGATCGGCTATACAGACGAAGACCTGAAGAAACCGATTATCGGCATCGCCAACACCTGGATTGGCACCATGCCGTGTAATTTCAATCTTCGCGAGTTCGCCGTTGATGTCGCGCGAGGAGTCCGTGAAGCGGGTGGGACGCCGATGGAGTTCAACACCATCGCCATCAGCGACGGCATCACGATGGGCACCGAGGGTATGAAGACGTCGCTCGTGAGCAGGGAAATCATCGCGGATTCCATCGAACTTGTCGCGCGCGGCCATATGTTCGACGGTATTGTCGCCTTAGTCGCCTGCGATAAGACAATTCCCGGCGCGGCCATGGCTTTGCTGCGCTTGAATGTTCCCAGCGTCGTTCTCTACGGCGGCACTATTTTGCCGGGCAGGTACAAAGGCAAAGACATTACGGTTCAGGATGTGTTCGAAGCGGTGGGCGCTAACGCAGCCGGCAAGATCAGCGATGCGGAACTGCTGGCTATTGAGAACGCTGCTTGCCCCGGCCCGGGAGCCTGCGGAGGCCAATACACGGCGAACACAATGGCAACTGTAATGGAGATAATCGGTCTCTCCCCCATGGGCTTAAATTCCATTCCTCAAGTCGACGAGCGCAAACACGACGCCGCCAGGCAATGTGGAGAGGTAATTATGAACGCGGTTCGCAAGAATATTCGCCCTCGCGACATAGTTACTCGCGCGGCCATTGATAACGCCATTGCGAGCGTAGCTGCTTCCGGAGGATCGACAAATGCCGTCCTCCACCTCCTGGCCTTCGCGCGCGAAGCAGGTGTTCCACTAGTTATCGACGACTTTCAGGAGCTGAGTAATCGCACTCCATTACTAGCCGACCTGATGCCCGCCGGACGATACACGGCGGCCGACGTGTATAAAGCGGGCGGAATACCTGTAATTACGAAGCGCCTGTTCGATGGCGGTTATATCGATCCAAATGCGCTCACCATTACCGGCAAAACACTGGGAGAACAAGTTCAGTCTGTTAGTGAAACTCCCGGGCAACGCGTGATCCGGCCTTTGAATGATCCCATTAAGAAATCGGGCGGCCTCGTAATTCTAAAGGGCTCTTTGGCTCCCGAGGGTTGCGTGATTAAGATCACGGGAATTAACCGCACATCTCAAACGGGTCCGGCACGGGTCTTTGAAAACGAAGAATCGGCTATGAAGGCCGTACTTAACGGAAAGATCAAAGCCGGTGACATCGTGGTTATTCGGTATGAAGGTCCCCGCGGAGGCCCGGGTATGCGCGAGATGCTCGGAGTAACCAGCGCGATTGTAGGCGAAGGTTTATCAGACAGTGTTGCTCTCATAACTGATGGACGCTTCAGCGGCGCCACGCGAGGATTTATGGTCGGGCATGTCGCGCCTGAAGCGGCAGTAGGAGGGCCGATAGCTGCTGTTCGCGAAGGCGATTCCATCACCATAGATGTCCAGGCTCGGCGCATAGACCTGGACGTTTCATCCGCCGAGTTACAAAATCGCTTGGCGAAAATCTCGCCTCCGGATCCTAAGTACACGTCTGGGGTAATGGCCAAATATGCAGCCCTAGTGGGTTCGGCCGCCGACGGCGCGGTCACTTCGCAACAATATCTGCAAAAGAATTCTCTCTAAGTCCCATAGCAGTCTATGCGAGCTCTGATACAGCGCGTACGGAGCGCCAAAGTAACCGTAAACGGAGCTGTTACTGGGAAGATCGATCTCGGCATTGTCGTCCTGCTAGGTGTCGCGCAGACAGATACAGAATCGGAGGCGGAGCATCTGGCTCGGAAGGTGACTCACCTCCGTATCTTTCCGGATGCAGAAAGTAAGATGAATCTCAGTTTGATCGATGTAGGCGGTGAGCTGCTGGCAGTTTCACAATTTACTCTGTATGGTGACACGCACAAAGGAAACAGGCCATCCTACTCCGAGGCTGCCAGTGCGGAGATTGCGGAGCCGCTGTACGAATACTTCTTAGATAGCTGCAGGCGTAACGGAATCAGGGTACAATCCGGTGTTTTTCAGGCGCATATGATGGTGGAACTCCTCAACGATGGTCCAGTAACACTACTTTGTGAGGCGAAAAGTAAGTAAGAAAGTGAAATCGGCGAAGGAGTGTGCTACTTACTAGAGTGTATGGCAAAAAAGTCTGCATCACCTGGCCGGGAAATCTTAGAAGCGGCGCTCCAGGGTTTAGAGGCTCAACGGGAAAAGTTGGATCGGCAAATATCTGAAGTGCGAAGCCTGCTCTCCGGCCGTGCTGTTGCAAAGTCGGCAAGTGCGCCGGTGAAATCTCAGTCCTCCGCATCCTCGGGGCGTTCTCCCCGAAAAAAACGAGCACTCAGCCAGGAAGCTCGCAATCGAATAGCCGCGGCACAGAAAAAGCGGTGGGCTGCTTTTCGGAAAAATCAGGCGTAAGGATCCCAGCCGAAGCATCGTCCCACGTCTTTTACATCTCCGTCCGCGACTATACTACCCGCCTCCAGGAACACCGCGCGCTTACTCAGCGACGAGGCGAAATGTACGTCGTGTGTAGCAATGATCTTCGCTTGTGGAAGTGTATTTAATAGCTGCAAAAGCGCGCGTTGTCCCGGTGGATCCAACGAAGTAGTTGGCTCATCCAGCAACAATAGCTGCGGCTCCATCACCAACACCCCCGCAAGAGCAACCCGCCTCTTTTCGCCTGAGCTCAAATGAAATGGTGGACGCGAAAAGAGCTCGTCTTGAATTCCAACTGCCGCCAATGTCTGGCGCGCGCGTTGCTCGGCTTTTTGTAGCGGCCATCCGAGATTAAGCGGGCCGAACATAACATCATCGAGAACTGTGGGCATGAACAACTGCTCGTCCGCTTCCTGAAAGACAATGCCCACGCGGCGCCGGATTTCAGGCAAGTTCTTGGCAGTTACCTGCATGCCGGCAACTTTAATTTCGCCTGCCCCGGTCAGAGTTCCGTTCAGTTGTAAAAGTAACGTCGTTTTGCCCGATCCGTTTGGTCCAAAAAGAATTAGGTTTTCCCCTTCTGACAGGTCCAGACTGACATTACTGAGAGCTCTGGTTCCATCCGGATGTGAGTAACTGAGACCCCGAATTTCGACGAGCGGCGGCATCTCAGATGAAATGCACCAAGGCGACCGTCACTAACCCACCGAATAGAACTAACAGCTCATTAGCGCGCAAGGGACGCCGGAGCCGCTCCGTCAATATGCCGGTGAAGCCTCTGGACAACATAGCCGTGTTTACCATGTTTGCCCTTTCAAAAGCGCGGCCAAATAACACCGCAACCATTCCGCTGGCGGATTGAAATGCGCGCTTCCCCGGTCGGCCTCCGCGCCCTGTGAACGCAATGCGCATCACCTGAATCTCGCCGCTCAAGACAAATAGATACCGGTAGATCAACTGCGTCACTTCCACAAAGAAAGCTGGAATGTACAACGAGCGCGCCGCTTGTGCGAGCTGAGGCAAAGGTGTTGACGCTATGCAGACCATTACGGCAAGCGCCGAAAGATAGCTTTTTGCCAGAATTCGCGCCGCGCGTTCCAGGTCCCCGCTGAGGTAAATCAACAACGAGAATAAGCCTACAAATGGAATGACCACCAGGGAAATGCGCAGCATTCGGGCTACGGGAAGTCTCGCAGCCCACAATCCAATTACCAGATATAGGAGGTAAATAGAAAGCTGCAGAGCCGATGCTTTGGACAGCAATGCCAGAGAAATCAAGAACGCCAGCAAGAGTAACAGCTTTATTCGGCCGTCGAGCCGGTGAATCACGCTACTCTGTGTGCTGAAACGTGCAAAGGCAACGTGGCGCAGTTGAAAAAACCCCTCAGTGCGCTACGAAAAAGAGCGTTTCGAGCGGCCCAGTAAGTGGCTGCCGATGCCGCAAATCGCATAGATGCACAGCAGGCCGAGCAACCCGGCGCTGGCGCGGCTTATCCAATTCATCCCCAACTCGCGGATATAGTAGTCGCTTAGCGGAGAATTGACAACGGGATGAGCGCCAAAATGGATACCCAAGCGAAGAGCCAAATGTTCCAGACCATCGGGCAACTTAGAACTGACTGCCACGCCGATTGCAGCAATGAAGGCAGAAGCTAACGCAATAGTTGCCGTTAGCGTTCGCAGCTTTCTCTTTGGTACAGGAAGAATGGAGCCGTTTGCGCCGAGTAGGCTGACGCCCGGCTTTAGGCGCTCAATGGCCCGCAAAGCAGAAAGCGTAATGGCGCCCTCAACCAGCGCATTGACGGCGAAAACAATCAGACTAACTTCGATGGTCGCTGCCGACATGTGAATGCCAGAAATAGTTAGCTCGGAAAGAGCCAAGACGCCACTAACAAGAACAGAGCAGGTGCCACCGATGAAGATACCGAAACCACCCCAAGCGCTGCGACATAGCAGTCGAGCCGGCAAGTACCCCACGAGTACCCCCAACAGCGCCATATTGATGACATTCGCGCCCAGCGCCAAGACGCCGCCGTCCTGAAACACCAACGCTTGGATGACGAGAATAGAGGTCATTACCAAAGCAGCAGCCCATGGCCCAATGATGCAGGCAAGAAGAGTTCCTCCAACCAGATGGCCACTAGTGCCGATTCCGACTGGGAAATTGACCATCTGGGCGGCAAATACAAAGGCTCCTAGCACGCCCAAAAGAGGCAACTGACTGGTGTCTGCCGACTTTTGCGCGCGGCGCGAAACAAAAGCGATCGCCGGAGCCGCAACGCAATCGAGACTGGCCCAAACCGGAGGAGACAAGAAGTTGTCCGGAATGTGCATGATCGCCCCCATTCTCTCATTGCGCTACGACGGCGGGCGATTATGAAGAGATGATTGCGGGCATTGGGACCGATCTAACAGACGTGAAGCGAATACGTGAGAGCATCTCGCGATTTGGCGATCGCTTTCTGGATCGGATTTATACGCCAAACGAACGCGCCTATGCCGAAAGCAAAGCTAATTCGGCTGAGCGGTTCGCGGCGCGGTTCGCCGCCAAGGAAGCAGGCATGAAAGCAATTGGCACCGGCTGGAATCTCGGCGTGACCTGGAAGGATTTCGAAGTGGTCAATGAACGTTCCGGACGTCCCAAGCTGCTGTTGCACGGCGTGGCGCAAAAGATTGCCGACAGGCTGAACGTGGAACGCATATCGATTTCGCTGACCCACACTAGCGACATGGCGTTTGCAATTGTAATTCTGGAATCGCGCGACTAAGACAGCTTAGACGCTGCCGCGACCGACCGTGTGCGTAATTGAGCATCTTCAAGATGCTTTGTTTCGCGATACGTGAAGATCATCCGGTGAATCACCGTCAAATTGCCAAGGACGGCAATAATCCACAACACGGGCGCCATTCGGTCAAACAGCGCGCCAATAATGAACAGGACTATCCGTTCGGGCCGCTCCAGAAATCCGACTTTACAAGTAGGAATAATATTTTCGGCGCGCGAGCGCGTGTAACTGATCATAACGGAAGCCGCCATCACGATAGCAGTCAAAACCACGTAAGAAGGCCGGTTAATAGTGCCGTAGTAGACCAGCAGCCCAACGAGCAGCGCGATATCCGAATAACGATCGAGAACGGAATCGAAGAACCCGCCAAATCGCGTGACTTGATTGGTGGCGCGAGCGACGCGTCCATCCACCATATCGAAAAGACCGGCGAAAATAATAACAAAGCCGGCGGTGCGGAAATCGCCAAAGGCAAGGAACGTGGCCGCAGCCATGTTGATCAACAAACCAATGAACGTCAGGACATTCGGATTGATGCGGGAAAGCGCGAGCACACGCACAATTAGCCTGATGATCTTGTTAGCGCCTAAGCCAATTGCCCGCGTGTAAGTCAATTGCGCTTCCTTTACGACCCGGTATCGTGGATAGTCGTCAGGCTCAAGATCTCCATCTCGCGCATACCGTCCGGGATCTGTATTTTGACAGTATCCCCGACTTTCTTTCCAAGTAGACCGCGCCCGATGGGCGAACTGGTCGAAATTTTTCCGTTGGCGACATCGGCCTCTTCGCTGGTCACCAGGTTGTACGTATATTCTTCGTCTTTTTTGATATCCAATACGACGACTTGAGAGCCGAGGCCCACGCGGTCACGTGGAATCTTCGACATATCGATCATGGAGAATTCCCGAAGGCGCGCCTGTAGCTGGCCCAAACGCGCATTCACGTAGCCTTGCCGTTCTTTAGCGGCATGGTACTCGGCATTTTCACTTAAGTCACCATGAGCACGAGCTTTAAGGATCTCTTTGGGGAGCTCATTGCGCAGCTCGTATTCGAGCGCAGCGATCTCGTCCTGCAGTTTCTTCTTCAGCTCCTCCATGGATAACTCATTTCATTATAAGGATGGGTTTTTGCCTTTGTGCGAATCGCTCCCGCAGGTAGCTAAAATGCGGCTTAAACGTCTATTTGCGTGATATTCTGAACGTTTGACTGGGTCAATTCTGGAGTGAGATGGCCGCTCGTTCGGCGCCAAACAAATTTCAACTAGTCCTCATCAAACCGTCTCATTACGACGACGATGGCTACGTTATTCAGTGGCTTCGCTCAGCCATCCCTTCAAACACCTTGGCTGTACTGAATGGGCTGGCGCTTGACTGCAAGGAACGGCGCATCTTGGGTGATGACGTGGATATCGTCATTTCCGCGATGGACGAGACGAACACCCGTGTTCGTGTAGACAAGCTTATACGTGAGCTTCGGGGAAAACGCGCCTTAGTTGCCTTGGTTGGCGTTCAATCGAACCAGTATCCGAGAGCGATGGATTTGGCGCGGCCGCTCCGAGCAGCCGGCATTCAAATCTGCATAGGAGGCTTTCATGTTTCCGGGTGCCTGGCGATGCTACCGGATCTCCCGACTGAGTTGAAAGAGGCAATGGAGCTGGGCATTTCCTTATTTGCCGGCGAGGCCGAAGGCCGCTTTGAAGAAGTTCTCCAAGATGCATGGCAAGGCACCCTAAAGCCGCTCTACAACTACATGGCTGACCTACCGTCGCTAGCCGGGGTGCCGATGCCGATTCTGCCATCCACGCGCGTGAAGCGCACGGCGGGTAAGTTGACGAGCTTCGATGCCGGCCGCGGATGCCCGTTTCAATGTTCGTTCTGCACTATCATCAATGTTCAAGGCCGAAAATCACGGCGGCGATCGGCCGATGATGTGGAGCAAATTGTCCGGCAAAACCTGAAACAGGGTATTAACCGTTTCTTCATCACGGACGATAACTTCGCGCGTAACCGGGATTGGGAGAGCATCTTCGACCGGTTAATTGCGATGCGCGAGGGGGAAAAACTCAACATCAAATTCGTGATTCAAGTGGACACGATGTGCCATCGCTTGCCGCATTTCATTGAGAAGGCTGGACGCGCAGGAGTGGCCAGAGTATTTATTGGGCTGGAAAGCATAAATCCGAATAGCCTGCTTGGCGCCAGGAAAAAGCAGAACAAAGTCGCGGAATACCGTAAGATGCTGCTCGAATGGAAGCGCGCAGGGGCGACCATTTTCGCGGGTTACATTGTGGGATTTCCCACGGACACGCCGGAATCCGTGCTGCGGGACATCGAGACGATTCAACGGGAACTGCCGATCGATTTGCTTGAGCCCCACTGCCTAACTCCCCTGCCCGGATCGGAAGATCATCTTAAGCTTCATAAGGCAGGCGCGTATCTTGATCCGGACCTCAACAAATACGATTTAGAGCACGTGACCGCCAGCCACCCAACGATGTCAACCTCGGAGTGGGAGCAGCTTTATAAGGATGCGTGGTACTCCTACTATTCGTTGGAGCACCTGGAGACAGTCATGCGTCGTGCACACGCAACCGGCAGCAATCCGGGTAACATGCTGCTGTTACTGCTGTGGTTTTACGTCTGTATCCGGCTGGAAAATGTTGATCCGCTGCAAGGCGGCTATTTGCGACGGAAGTATCGCAAGGACCGGCGCCCCACGCTCCCGATCGAGAATCCATTCGTCTTTTATCCGAAGTACTTCAGCAACTTGCTTTCGAAACACGTGGCACTGGCGCGGCTCATCGTCAAATACGGACTGATCCGCGCAAGACTGAAACGAGATCGGAACATTCGCAGCTATATGGACGATGCGTTGAGGCCAGTGGAAGAAGACTTTGCGGAGCCAACACTACAAACTGCGGTCCCTGCCAGTATCGTGCAGATCTCTCAGGCCCGCGATGAATCGCTGGCAATCCGATAGATAGCTAACTTTCGAGGCGGGGACAAATGACCGGCAGCCTCCGAGCACTGCCGGTCGGGAAAACGTCACCCGAGGGCCGGTTTTCACGTGACTGGTGAGTTCCGGC
This sequence comes from Bryobacteraceae bacterium, assembly GCA_035652115.1. GTDB lineage: Bacteria > Acidobacteriota > Terriglobia > Bryobacterales > Bryobacteraceae > Bog-105. The sequence goes on along the minus strand of DASREJ010000264.1, from coordinate 1,904 downwards.
CCTACGATCGCCTCTGTTGTGTAACGCAAGAATCGGCGGAAAATCGGAGCACGTAAAACTACTGAATTCCGAATCGTCACAGTTTCAGTAGTGGTGAATCAAAAAGAAGTGGAAGTTGTCCATCGGGGACCTCAACAGAACAAGGCAGCTTTGGATGCGGCTGTCCCAGCGCTATATCAGGAACTGCGGCGCTTAGCAAGAGAATTTCTCTCGGCGGAGCGCCCGGACCACACGCTGCAGCCAACAGCCTTGGTTCATGAAGCATACCTTCGTTTGCTCCAGCAGCAAAAAATCGACTGGACCTCGCGCGAACAGGTACTTTGGATTGCCGCGCGCATGATGCGCCGCATCCTGGTTAACCATGCTGTCGCTCGTAAGTCACAAAAGCGTGCGGCTCTGCTGGTAACGACGTCACATCCGGATTTTGTCGACCGGCGCGCCTTGGACATGGAAGATTTGGATGCCGCACTGGCGCGTCTGGCGGATATCGATGCCAGGCAGGCCCAAATCGTGGAGCTCCGGTTCTTCAGCGGGCTGACAGTACCGGAAACGGCCAAAGTTTTGGAGGTTTCTCAAGACACGGTGAAGCGCGAGTGGAGAACAGCCCGCCTGTGGCTGGCGAAGGAACTGGAACGGTGAGCGAAGGCCGGACTCCTTATCTGGTGCGCGTGGCCGATTCGAAGGCCGCGTCCGAACAACGGGTCGAGAAGTCGCCGGATAAAGCGCGCTGGCAACGTGTCAAGAAAATCCTGGACCAGGTGCTTGAGTCTCCCACGGACCGGCGCAAGCAGTTAATCGAAGAGTTGTGCAATGGCGATCAAAGGCTTCGCGAAGAGGTAGATGAATACCTCACGTATATGGATCGCGCGGAGGGTCTGCTTAGTGAGGAGAACCTGGGTCAGGCGCTCTCAGAAGGCGCAACTGGGGACGCACTCCCGGCGCGCGCAGGTCCTTATCGCATCGAGCGGGAAATTGGTCGCGGTGGGATGGGAATCGTCTGCCTTGCGAAGCGGGACGACGGCGAATATGAACGGGTCGTGGCTCTCAAGCTGATCAAGAGCCCGGAACGGCGAGGCAAGTTCGCGCGGCTCTTCTGGCGCGAACGTCAGATTTTGGCGCGCCTGGATCACCCAAATATCGCGCGCCTGCTCGATGGCGGCACCACTGCCGAAGGTTATGCGTACTATGCGATGGAGTTTATCGACGGTGAGCCCCTCGATCGTTATCGTCAGCGCCGCGCGTTGACCTTGCGAGATAAACTCCGACTGTTCACGGCGATCTGCTCAGCGGTCAGCTATGCGCATCGCAATCTAATCATTCACGGCGATCTGAAGCCCAAGAACGTACTCATAACACGAGAAGGCGTGCCCAAGCTGCTGGATTTCGGCGTCGCACGCATTTTATCCGGAGGTGTCCAGACAGAAACAACAACACGGATGCCGATGACGCCGACGTATGCAAGCCCGGAGCAGATCCGCGGTGAATCGTTGACGGTCGCGACGGATGTCTACTCGCTCGGAGTGCTGCTGTATGAATTGTTAAGCGGCAGCTATCCCTACGGCGCGAGACAGAGTTCAGCAGCCGCGATGCGAGCATTCCTGGATCAGAACCAAAATCCCATTCCGCTTCGGCAGCACAATCGCAACATTCCGCGAGACCTGGAAAACATTGTCATGATGGCGCTTCGTAAAGAACCGGAGCGCCGCTATCCGACGGTGGATGCACTGTGCGGCGACATTCAGGCGTTTATGGATGGCTTTCCGGTGCAAGCGGCGCCGGATACTTTCTTTTACCGGCTGGGCAAGTTCACGCGCCGCAACAAGTGGGCCGCTATTGCAGCGACGATTGCGATCTCCGCCGTCGCCGTTTCCGGAATTATGATTTGGCGCGAAAAACGGCAGGCC
>DASREJ010000263.1:0-15530 GCA_035652115.1 Bryobacteraceae bacterium | reverse complement strand
CCGGAGTCGGTGTCGGACTTGGTGCCGGCGTGGGACTCGGCGTAGGTGTCGGACTCGGGGTCGGACTGGGAGTCGGAGTCGGACTGGGCGTAGGAGTCGGCGTCGGTGTCGGACTCGGCGTTGGAGTCGGACTCGGGGTCGGCGTGGGAGTCGGCGTTGGCGACGGAGTGGGTCTCGGGTCAGGCATGCTGGGCCACTGCAGATTGTCTGGTTTGCCTGATCGCCGACTGCAGTACCATTTCGGCCTTTGCGCTTGAGCCGCTGCGCTGTTCCAGAATGCGCGGCGCCCAAGAAGCGTACCGTTCATCCCTGTCAAAATCTCGCCCCAGCACAACCATCACATCGATGTACTTACAGACGTCTCGCTTCGCGGTAATGCCGTAAGTAGCCGCCCGGCGAATGCCGTATTGAATTAGCTCGCGCACTCCCGATTCGCCCATAGCCGCGCACTGACGGCGGAAGAACTTGTGTAGATGAGCCATCATCCAGTTTTCGAATTTCTGCACTTCCTCCTGCGAAAAGATCGACCACTGGTCGCGACGAATCGCCAGCATGCCCGGACGCTTTCGCACTGGCGTTGATGTATTTCCGTTCACCGCCACCGCGGGCCGAGGAACAACGGGCGTTTCGAGTGGCAATGCATTCGCCACCAGACGCGATCCGTCCAGCTCGAATCGCAGTACCGTTTTCGGTTTTTCATCTTCAACCCAGAAACTCTCTACCGGACCAAACACGGTCCGCAGCTCTTCGCCGCTGCAGCTCGGCAAGTAAACTCGAAATACACGCGGGTCGTAATACCGAAAGAGTATGCGTTGGCCGGTGGGATCGCGTACCATGAGAAACCCACGAAGGTGACGCCGTACCGTATCGAGCGTCGTGTCGCATTTCAGAAGTATTCCCCAACTCTTACCCCACGCCTGATCCAGCAGACGTCTAGTGCCTCGATCTTCAAATTCAAGTTGCACCAGATAAGGCGCGGCGGCTTCCAGAGCCTTGGGAACGAATCCACCGTACAGACATACATATTCGAGATGCGACTCAAGCAGCAACCCAAAGATTCGTAGATCCCGCGCGCCATCCAGGATCATCCACACATCGCGCCGGCTTCCTTTCGGCCACAGATGTTTCTCCAGCAGCAATGAGCAGGACGCACCCATCAATTCCCCCCAGCGGCGACCGCCGCCTGACGTTCCTTCTCTCATTGAGGACAGAACGGCTGGCCCTGCGATGCCGCCGAAGTCAACGCAGCCGCCTGCGCCTGTCCATCGAGATTGTCTGAGAATGTGTTAGCGTCCGGAGGATGGTCCGTCGAAGAAGACGAAGCTTGCTTCTTCTTCAAATCGCCAAGTGGAAAAGGTTTGGAATCGGTTGCAGCGGCGCTCTGGCCGGGGTCGCCGCCGCCCGCGCGACCAAACGTTGACGTCGAACAGACTCTTAATTGGCCCGAGCAGATCTGCTGAGCGATCAGCTTAACCACCGCTCCGTTATCCATAAGGTTCACGGATGCGTGACCGGATCTGGTCGCTACATCCCTCAGTCCTGTCATCGTCAGGGAGTTCTGAGTTAGCTTTCGGAGCCACTCCTCCGTTTGGGCCGCGCTTCTGAGCATGCTCCCAACTCGCTTTGTTTGCAGGCAAGTACAAGGCTCACTGGCGCGGCAGAGATACAGTCCAAAACAATTGGTCGGCATCGCTTGACTCTCCGGCGGGTTTCCGCCCGGCTATCCTCTCCTTCCTGGTGAACTACCAGAAAGAAGTTATACGACCACAAGTAGAGCACGTCCCCGGCCAAGCTGGGGGATTTTTGGAATAACACCGTTCGCCACTCGATCCGCTCTAGCCGTTTTGCTGGCTCTCTTTGGGCCATCACCGGGTCGCGCCGCCGCGCGCCATTGCCGGCATCGAAAAGACGACTTTTCCCCTTATCCCGCGCTGTGTCGATGAATTTCGGCTTAAAGCCCCTTTTGCGGTTATTTCTTACAGCGGCGCAAGAAGAATTCTCGTGTAATCGCAAAATGATGTGGTTATAATCGTCTCTTGGATTTCCCAATCCAGGTTCTCTTCTAGCTCGCTAACGGTCTCCTATGCCCCAGCTTTTTCGACCTAGTTCGAACACGATCGCGAAGGTGTCGATCGCGGGAGTGGTTTTGTTGCTCGGCTCAACGCTTGCGGTGGCTTACATCATGGATCGCGGCCCTTGGACTACTTCGGTCAGGATCGCTCCGGAACAACCCATCCCGTTTAGCCACAAACATCACGTTAAAGATGATGGAATCGATTGCCGGTACTGTCACACCTCAGTTGAGAATTCCGGTTACGCCGGCCTGCCACCCACGGAGACTTGCATGACCTGTCACTCACAGATCTGGAGCAACGCCTCCGTCACCCAGCCAATACGCGATAGCTGGGCGAGCGGTAAGTCGATTGAGTGGACTCGTGTTCACGACCTCCCCGACTTCGTCTACTTCAATCACAGTATTCACATAAACAAGGGCATTGGCTGCTCGGCTTGTCACGGTCAAGTAGATGAAATGCCGCTGATGTACCGCGTGAATACCTTAAATATGAACTGGTGTGTGAACTGCCACCGCAATCCGGCGCAGTTCATCAGGCCGAGGTCGGAAGTGTTTAACGTTGATTACGCCTATCCGCCCAATCAGGCGGAACTGGGCGCAAAGCTTGTGAAGGAATATCACGTTCAGTCGCTGACCGACTGCGTAACTTGCCATCGATGAAACACTCGCTTATACCTTTAGAGTCGTTAGTGGAGCCTGTGAAAAAACAGGCGACTGATCTGCAGGCTCTTCGAGAGAAACTGGCGGCCGGTCGCGGTCCCGCATTCTGGCGAACGCTGGATGAAGCAGCCGAAAGCGAAGAGTTGCGCGAGTATGTCGAACAAGAATTTCCCGGGCTTTCAGGGCAGATCCCGCAAGGCGTCGACCGGCGCAGCCTGCTTAAAGTCATGGCGGCCTCGCTCGCTATGGCGGGCGCGGCGGCTTGCACAAAGCAACCGAAAGAACTGATTGTTCCGTACGTCCGGCAGCCCGAAAACATTATTCCTGGTCTCCCGCTGTTCTATGCCACTGCAATGCCTACAGCCGGCTATGCGCGGGGTGTTCTAGTCGAGAGCCATCTCAATCGGCCGACGAAGGTGGAAGGCAATCCGGATCATCCGGCGAGTTTGGGCTCGACAACCATCTTTGAACAAGGCTCGGTGCTAAACCTTTATGATCCCGATCGCGCAGAGATCGTGATGCGCGAAGGCAGCATCAGTAATTGGCCGACGTTTACTGGTGAATTTAGCACCGCCGCGCAGGGAATCGTCTCGCGGAAAGGGGAGGGATTGGCGATTCTGAGCGGAGCAACCACTTCCCCGACGCTCATCAATCAAATGAGTACCCTGCTCGCCCAAAATCCCGGCGCGAAGTGGTACATACATGAGCCGAGCGTAAATCCCGCCATTCGCAGTGCCGCAAAGAAAATTGCCGGAAAAAACGCGTTCGTCGCTTACGACTTTTCCCAAGCGGACGTAATCGTCAGCCTGGAGAGCGATTTTCTGAATAATGGCCCAGCGGCGCTTGCCTATGCGCGTCAGTATGCAAAGCGGCGTGCCATCGATAACGGTGAAACTCCAGTCCGTTTGTATGCCATTGAATCGTGCCCGACGGTAAGCGGTTCGATTGCGGATCACCGCTTTCCGGTAAAGAGCAGCGCGATTCCGGCGATTGCCTATCAGCTTGCTAAGGCGTGCAGCGTTGCGGCTCCGGATGCCGGCACGCCGGCTCCGGACTGGCTCAACGCAGTCGCGCAGGATCTGCAAAATTCGAAGGGCAAATGCGTAGTTGTACCCGGCGAATTTCAGCCTGAGAGCGTTCACCTGGCCGCGTGGGCGCTGAATTCGGCGCTCGGAAATGTCGGCAAGACCGTTCGGCTGCTGGATGGCGTCGAACCCGATAACACGCATACTCTCGAAGAACTGACCACTGACCTGAACAACGGGCGCATTGAAATGCTCCTGATTTTGGGCGGCAACCCCGTATATACGGCGCCCGCTTCGCTGAATTTTACGACCGCCATCAGGAAAGCGCGGTTGGTAATTCACCTCAGCCAGTTCTCCGACGAAACGTCGCTGTGGAGTCACTGGCATGTGCCAGAAGCGCATTACTTGGAAACATGGTCGGACTCGCGCGCTTTCGACGGCACGACAACTATTCAACAGCCCCTGATTGCGCCTTTGTACGAGAACAAGTCGGCGCACGAAGTTCTCTCGATACTGTTGGGCAAGCCCGATCAAAGTTCTCATGACATCGTAAAAGGCTACTGGCAGGATCAGCTCAAAGGCGCGAACTTCGAAGCCGTCTGGAAGACATCGCTGCACGATGGCTGGATCGCTGGCATCGCTGCGAATTCGATAAATGCCGGCGGAGCAGTGACGCTGCCGCCGCTACAGCAGCCTGCAATTTCTGATCTGGAAGTTGTGTTCCGGCCCGATCCCACAATTGGAGACGGCGCTTGGTCAAATAACGGCTGGCTGCAGGAACTGCCGAAACCGCAGAGCAAGATGACCTGGGACAACACGGTATCCATCAGTCCCAAGGATGCGCAGCGTCTCAACGTCACCATCGGCGACATGCTGAAGGTGACCGTGAATGGTCGAACTACCGTAGGGCCGGCCTGGATTCTTCCCGGACATGTCGAAGGCTCGGTGACCGTGTACTTCGGCTACGGGCGCACGGCAAGCGGTCGCGTGGGAAATAACATCGGCTACAACGCCTACGCCATTCAAGATGCCAGTACGCCGTGGTACGCCGCCGGCAGCATCAGTAAGACGGGCGAACATTACCGCCTGGCGAATGTGCAGGAGACGCAGACCATGGCGGGACGCAATCCTGTGCGCGCTACCGAACTGGCGGAGTACCGCAAGACGCCTAATTTCCCTACGGCGGAAGAGCCGCCGCTCGATAAAGCGACCTCGCTTTATCCCGAGTGGCCTTATGAAGGTCACAAGTGGGGCATGACAATCGATCTGAACGTCTGCACCGGCTGCAGCGCTTGTATTATCGCCTGCCAGGCGGAAAACAATATTGCGGTCGTCGGAAAAGATCAGGTCGCGCGTGGCCGGCACATGCATTGGATTCGCGTCGACCGGTACTATGCGGGGAACGACATCGACGATCCCGAGATTTACAACCAGCCCGTGCCCTGTATGCACTGCGAACAGGCGCCCTGCGAGGTTGTTTGCCCAGTTGCGGCGACCGTTCATAGCAACGAGGGCCTCAATGAGATGGTCTACAACCGTTGCGTCGGCACCCGTTACTGTTCGAATAACTGCCCATATAAGGTCCGGCGCTTTAACTTCTATTTGTATTCGGATTGGAATACGCAATCACTCTACGGCGCGCGTAATCCCGATGTCACCGTGCGCACCCGCGGCGTAATGGAAAAGTGTTCCTATTGCGTACAGCGCATTCAAGAAGTCAAAATCCAGGCCGACAAGGAGAACCGTCCAATTCGCGATGGCGAAATCCAAACCGCATGCCAGCAGGTTTGCCCCACGCAAGCCATTACATTCGGCGACTTGAATTTGAAGGGCAGCAAGGTGGCTCAGCAGCAAGCTCTGCCGCGCAACTACGGATTACTTGACGATCTTAATACCCGTCCGCGCACCAAGTATCTAGGTTTTGTTCGGAACTCCAATGAGGCGCTAAGTGGCAACACAAGAAAATCTTAAAATAAGCGAGTTACCGGAGATACCGGATCCAGGACCCGACGAAATAATCGGGCCGGGGCATAACTATGCCACCGTCACCGAACGAATTGGCGGCATCGTTTACACGCCATGGAAACGGTGGCCCGGCAAGTGGTGGATAGGCGCTGCCATCGCCTTCGGGTTTGTCAATTTGCTGATGCTCGCGATGTACGTGTTGTTTTTCCGCGGCATTGGCACTTGGGGCGTCAACATCCCCATCGGCTGGGGATTCGCCATCATCAACTTCGTTTGGTGGATCGGTATCGGTCACGCCGGCACTCTTATTTCGGCCATTCTTTTCCTGCTGAGACAAGACTGGCGCACTTCAATTAACCGGTTTTCCGAAGCAATGACATTGTTTGCCGTCGCTTGCGCCGGCATGTTTCCGATTCTTCACCTCGGGCGTCCCTGGCTTGCTTACTGGCTGTTCCCCTATCCCAACTCAATGTGGCTATGGCCGCAGCCGCGCAGCCCGCTGGAGTGGGACGTTTTTGCGGTATCAACTTACGGAACCGTTTCGCTGGTGTTCTGGTACATCGGCTTGATCCCCGATTTGGCCAGCATCCGCGATTCAGCGCCGCATCTTTGGCAACAGCGCATCTACGGAATTCTTTGCCTGGGCTGGCGCGGATCTGCCATTCACTGGCATCGTTACCAGAAAGCCTACCTCTTACTTGCCGGCTTGTCGACACCGCTGGTGCTTTCCGTTCACACCATCGTCAGCTTCGACTTCGCAATTAGTATCATTCCCGGGTGGCACACGACGATCTTCCCGCCCTACTTCGTGGCCGGCGCGATTTATTCCGGCTTCGCCATGGTGCTCACGCTGATTATTCCGCTGCGGTCCTGGTACAACATGCGCGACCTCATCACGCTACGGCATATTGATGCGGCCGCGAAATTCATGCTCGGTACTGGCTTGATTGTGGCTTATGGCTACGCGATGGAAGCTTTCTTTGCCTGGTACAGCGGCGACAAGTACGAAAGTTTCATGTATTGGAACCGTATCACCGGCCCGTACGCCGTTACTTGGTGGCTGCTGATTCTCTGCAACATCGCTCTTCCGCAGAGTTTGTGGTCGCGGCGTGTCCGCCACAACATCGGGCTGGTTTGGGTGTTGTCGCTCGTCGTTAATATCGGCATGTGGCTCGAACGTTTTGAGATCGTCGTGACCAGTTTGCATCGCGACTTTGTGCCTTCCTCTTGGGGCATTTACATTCCCACCAAGTGGGATTGGGCGACATACACTGGCACGCTCGGCTTCTTCATGTTCTTGATTTTCCTGTTCGTGCGCATGCTGCCCTCGATTTCTATCTTTGAGGTTCGCGAGGTGGTGCATCATTTGCGGCATCCGCGAGAGGCCTACCAGGAGAAACAATGAGTCAGGAATTAACACTCAGCGAACTCCCGGCGATTCACGGTGCAATGGCTGAGTTCGACACTCCGGAAGAGCTTTTGCAAGCGGGCGAAAGCGCTTTTGCTGCCGGTTACCGCCGCATGGATGCCTACGCCCCCATGCCGGTAGCCGGCTTGGCGGAGGCGATTGGCTACAAACGCAACAAAGTTGCCTTCTGTGTGCTGATCGGCGGTATTTGTGGGGCGATGTTCGGATTCGGCTTGCTCGAATGGATGACGGTCATCGCCTATCCGCACAACGTCGGTGGTCGCCCGCTCAATAGCTGGCCGGCCTACATTCCCATCACCTTTGAATGCATGATTCTGTTTGCGTCCTTAACTGCGCTCGTCAGCATGCTGGCTATGAACGGACTGCCGAGACCTTATCATCCGGTCTTCAACATCGCCCGATTCGATCGCGCCTCCATTGACAAGTTCTTTCTGTGCATTGAATCGTCCGATCCGAAGTTCCGCGTGGAGGACACGCTGCAATTCCTGCGCGACACAGGTGCGAAGGAGGTTAGCGTTGTCCCCGCATAACCTTTTTGGAAGAAGAGTAACGCTAATTGGAGTTGTCCTGAGCGCGTTGTGTGCCTCAGCATGCCGGCAAGACATGCACAATCAGCCGAAATACAAACCGTTTGCCGCAACCACTTTTTTCGGCGATGGACGCTCGGCCCGGCCCACGATTGAAGATACAGTCGCGCGCGGGCAACTGCACCTTGATGAAGCGCGTTATACCGGAAAGCAGAATGGGAAGGACATCGACTTCTTCCCCATTCAGATTACGCGCGCCGATCTCGAGCGCGGCCAGGATAGGTTCAAGATCTATTGTTCGCCCTGTCATGGGTTGCTTGGCAACGGACGCGGCATGATCGTCTTGCGCGGTTTGCGCCAACCGCCGAGCTATCACGATCCGCGCCTGTTGAATGCGCCGGTCGGACATTTTTTTGACGTTATGACAAACGGCTACGGCGCTATGTACAGTTATGCCTCGCGCGTGGCGGTGGACGACCGCTGGCGGATCGCCGCTTATATCCGGGCCTTGCAGTTGAGTCAAAACGCTCCGCCGCAATTGGCCGAACAGGTTGCTCCCCCGGCGCGCACAGGACACGAATTCCGCGCCGCTGAACAGAAAGGAACGCATGCAGGCGTTGGGCGGGACGTCCAGCCCGCGGCCGTTGTGCGCGTTCCGCAGAAGAACGCTGGCGCGCCCGCCGGAGGAATGAAGTGAGCAATCACGATTACGACGAACTACCAATACCCGATATCCGGCTAGGCCCGAAGGCCACCAGTGTAGAGAGAGTCTCGGGCGTAGTGGGCGCGTTGGGATTGTTGTTGTGCGTGGCAGGTTTCTTCGCGAACCGGCAGCAGTTCTTTCAATCGTATTTATTCGCGCTTATCTACTGGAGCGGCTTTGCCATCGGCGGAATCGGTGTTCTGCTGATGGGCCAAACTGTGGGAGGGAGCTGGTGCGTAACGTCGCGCAGATTCCTCGAGGCGAAAATGCGCACTCTGCCGCTCATTTTCTTGTTCTTTTTGGTGCTGCTGCTGGGCCTCAAAGATCTTTATCCCTGGACTCACGCCGAGCTGGTTTCTCATAGCGCCTATCTGCATCAGCGGCAACCATATCTGAACGTTCCGTTCTTCATCGGACGTATAGTGATCTATTTTCTGATCTGGCTTTTCTGGGGTCTCCGGCTAAACCGCATGTCCGACCGGCAGGATGCCACCGGCGATCCAACATTGCGCGAGCGCATGCGCGCCTTCGCGGCGCCCGGCCTGCTAGTGTTTACGCTGACCGGCAGTTTTGCTTACATCGATTGGATACTGTCGGCGGATGCGCAATACTATTCGACGGTCTACGGCGCGATGATCCTGATTGGAGATTTCGTGCAGACCTTCGCGCTGACCATTGTCGTCATGGTGCTGGCCTCGCGAGGCGATCGTTTTGGCGGCCGGGTCAATTATTCCATCCTGCATGACCTCGGCAACATGATGTTCGCGTTCACCATCTTTTGGACCTATCTGACGGCCTCGCAGCTCATCATTACCTGGCCGGCCAACCTGCCGCAAGAGTTGCAGTGGTATATGGACCGCGTGCACGGATTCTGGAAGTGGGTTGCTACGTTTGTTGCGCTAACTATGTTCGCCATTCCGTTTTTGGGCTTGCTTTCGCAAGCTCGCAAGCGCGATCCCAACCGGTTAATCCGAGTAGCGATTTGGCTGTTGGTGGCTCGCGCAGTGGATATTTTCTGGGTTGTGGCTCCCACTTTCCGCGATGCCAGCCCCAGCGCGCTGCTCGCCACTAGCCGTGGATTCACAATTTACTGGACCGATTTCGCGGCCTTCTTCGGTCTGGGTGGAATTTGGGTATACGCGTACTTGCGGCAACTGCGGCGCCGGCCTCTACTGCCGCTACGCGATCCGCGCGTTTCGCCGCCGATGCCGGAGGTGCTCGCATGAGCCAGCCTTTTGTCGACGACGAACACAAACCGAATCGATTGGTCTCGCCCGTTGGGCAGGAAGTGCACTCGGAGCCGCATACTGGTCACGGTGGCACAAGCTTTGAGGGCGGTGACGCCCGTCCTGGAATCGTGATCTGGTCGCTCGCATTGATAGGAGCAACGCTGATCATTGTTTTTGCGATCACGATCGGCATTCAAAAGATTCTGGAAGTGAAGAATCCGGTCGGTCAGCTTCCCAGTCCGTTAGCTCCGGGCCGGGTCGTGCCTTCCGGTCCGCTGCTTCAAGTGCATCCTTGGGAAGAACTCCCCCAGGTGCGCGACGATGCGGAAAAAATTCTGAATAGTTCCGGACGTGACCCCGATGGTCACGTTCACATTTCGATCGACCAGGCGATGAACGCCATGGTCGGGCGTTTGACCATAGCTCCAGGCGCGCCCCAGGGCATTACGACGCCGGGCGGCGAAGGACGTGATTTCTCGGGCAGCATTAACTCGATGCCTGCGCCGTATCAACGGCCTCAGATACAAGGAGAGATACAGAAGCATGCGCGGTAAGTGGTTTGTGACCGCGGGTTTGATTTTGGCGGGCGTGTTGCCGGTGTCGGCGCAATATGCGCGTCCTGCGATCACAAGGGGCGTGAATCTGGAGCAAAAGCTAAACTCTCCGGTTCCGCTCGATTTGGTGTTCCACGACGAGAGCGGTCAGACTGTCCCCTTGCGGACCTATTTCGGCGACAAGCCGGTTGTGCTCGAAATGGTGTACTTCACGTGTCCTAGCCTCTGCCCCATGAGCATGCACGAATCAGTAGTCAGCCTGCGGCGCGTTTCGCTCGTGCCTGGGTTGGATTACAACGTTGTGATCGTCAGCTTCGACCCACACGACACGCCGGCGATGGCGGTGCAAAAAAAGGCCGCCTACGAGAAAGAGTTTGGCCGGGCCGGATTTAACTCGGGATTCCACTTTTTGACCGGGACGCAAGATTCGATATCGAAACTGGCGTCGGCGATTGGGTTCGGGTATCGATACGACGGACCGAGCAAGCAATTCATTCATGCGGCCGGGATTATGGTCGCGACGCCCGACGGCAAGATGTCGCGATACTTCTATGGAATCGATTATTCCCCGACGGATCTCCGTATGGCATTGTCGGAAGCCTCGAAGCATAGGATCTCTTCTCCGGTCGACTATGTTCTGCAGTTCTGCTTTCATTACGACCCCACCCAGGGCAAATACACTCTCGCGATTTTGAACATCCTGAAGGTAGCCGGCTGTCTTACCGTTCTCCTGTTAGCCGGGCTCATTTATCTACTCATGCGAAATAACAAAACACAACAGCAGCCCAAGGTGTGGAAAGAGGCCCGGCATGTTGGGTAACTTCCCATTTTTTGCTGATTTGCAGTTGTTTCCGGTTGCCGCCTCCGAACAGGCCCATGGCATCGACGCCTTGTATTGGTTCATCACCGATATCTCTATCGTGATGACCATCGTCATCTTCGCCGGCCTTGCTTATTTTGCGTGGAAATATCACAACAAGAAGCACCCGCATGCGACTCAGATCGAAGGTTCGACGAAGCTAGAGCTGACTTGGTCGATTCTGCCCTTCCTCATCATGCTGATCATGTTTGCCTGGGGCGCGCAGATTTACTACGCGGCGCAAAATCCTCCCAAAAATGCAATGGAGATTTTCGTAACCGGCAAACAGTGGATGTGGAAAGTTCAATATCCCGATGGAACCCGGGAAATTGACGCGCTTCATATTCCAGTCGGGCAGCCCGTGAAGTTGACCATGGCCTCCGAAGACGTGATCCACAGCTTTTCCATCCCGGCGTTTCGTGTAAGGCACGATGTAATTCCCGGTCATTACGACAGCCTTTGGTTTACCGCCACCAAACCGGGCCACTACCATCTGTTTTGCACTGAGTACTGCGGGAATCAACACGCTGGCATGATCGGGTGGGTGGACGTGTTAGAGCCGCGCGAATACGCTAATTGGGCCAGCGGCGGCGCTTCGCAAGGCAGTTTGGCCGAGCAGGGCGAAAAGCTATTCCAACAGAACGGCTGTTCTACCTGTCATCTGCTCGATCAGCAAGGACGCTGTCCGATTCTGAGAGGTTTATATAACAAGCCGGTACAGTTGGCCGACGGGCGAACTGTTATGGCCGACGATGCGTACATCCGCGAATCCATCCTGGACCCGAATGCAAAAATTGTGTCAGGTTTTCAACCGAATGTTATGCCCAATTTTAAGGGTCAGATTAGTGAATCGGATGTGATTCAACTCATCGCGTACATCAAGTCTCTTTCGCCCAGCACGCCTGCTTCGCAACAGGGATCACAGCAGCCGGCGGTAGTAATCGCGCCAAAGGCTGGGGCTGCCAAAACTGGAACTGCGGTGCGGCATTAGTCGATCAGGATAGAAAGAAAGAATATGGCAACTCTCGTACAAAGATCTCCCGAGGTTGAAGCCGAGGAAGTCAATTATCTCAATGTGGAGCACGGCTGGAAGAGCTGGCTGCTTACCACCGACCACAAGCGCATCGCGGTTCTTTACCTGATTTCCATCACCTTGATGTTCTTTGTCGGCGGTTTGATGGCGGTGCTGTTCCGCATCAACCTGCTGGAGCCGGAGGGCTTGTTTTCGGCTGAGACCTACAATCGCTTGTTCTCAATGCATGGCATTGTGATGGTCTTCTTCTTCCTTGTGCCGTCCATCCCAGCCACGCTCGCTAATTTCTTGATTCCCATCATGGTGGGCGCCAAGGATCTGGCGTTTCCACGAGTGAACCTGCTGAGCTGGTACATCTATATCGCAGGTGCGGCCCTCACGCTGTACGCGGTTGCTCGCGGCGGCGTCGATACCGGTTGGACATTCTACGCTCCTTACAGCAGCACTTATTCGAACTCCTACGTTTTAGCGGCCGCGTTCGGCGTCTTTACGGCTGGATTTTCTTCCATTCTGACCGGCCTGAACTTCATCGTCACTGTTCACAAGATGCGCGCCCCGGGGATGACCTGGTCGCGGCTTCCGTTGTTTGTCTGGTCGAACTATGCAACCGGCTTGATTCAGGTTCTTGGAACTCCCGTGCTCGCCATCACGCTATTGTTGTTGGCCTTTGAGCGCATTGCTCACGTTGGCATTTTCGATCCGAATATTGGTGGCGACCCGATTTTGTTCCAGCACCTGTTCTGGTTTTACTCCCATCCCGCCGTCTACATCATGATCCTTCCGGGCATGGGAGTGATCAGCGAAATCGTTTCCTGCTTCTCGCGAAAGCGCGTTTTCGGATACAACTTCGTTGCCTTTTCGAGCATGGCCATCGCGGTACTGAGCTTCGTCGTGTGGGGCCATCACATGTTCCTCACTGGTGAGAGCATGTACACGGGCCTGGCGTTTTCGATACTCAGCTTCATGGTTGCTGTGCCTTCCGCAATCAAGGTTTTCAACTGGACCGCGACAATGTACAAGGGCTCGGTATCTTTCGATACTCCGATGCTGTACGCCTTCGGTTTCATCGGCTTGTTTACCATTGGCGGTTTGACCGGTTTGCATTTGGCAACCCTCGGCACCGATATCGCCACGCACGGAACTTACTTCGTGGTTGCGCACTTTCACTATGTGATGGTGGGCGGCATGGTTATGGCGTTCATGGGCGGATTGCACTTCTGGTGGCCGAAGATTACTGGCCGCATGTATCCGGAAGCTTGGTCGAAATTCGCAGCCCTCATCGTGTTTATTGGGTTTAACCTGACGTTCTTCCCGCAATTCATTTTGGGCTACTTGGGTATGCCGCGGCGCTACCATGCATATCCACCGGAATTTCAAGCGCTGAACGTCTTGTCAACGGCCGGGGCTTCTATTCTGGGAATTGGCTATGTGATTCCGATGGTGTACTTTATCTGGTCGTTAAGAGCAGGTCCAAAAGCGGGTCCCAATCCGTGGGGTGCGGCGGGCTTGGAGTGGCAGATTCAGTCTCCGCCTACTACTTTCAACTTCGACGAAACGCCTGTCGTAACCGAAGAGGCGTACAACTACGGTCCTCTGGAGGAAATCGTTGGCTGACACTCTCGTACCGGCGGGCGAAGACGCCGCCGTAAAGGAAAAGCATCTCCGTCACCACTTTGCGACGGCAGAGCAGCAGATGGATGCTGCCACGCTCGGCATGTGGACGTTCCTCATCACCGAAGTTCTGTTCTTTGGTGGAATGTTCGCCAGTTACGCCGTATATCGAAATATCTATCTCGATGCGTTCGCCAGCACCAGCCAGTACATGAACGTTGTACTCGGCGGAACGAACACGGCTGTCCTGATCTGCAGCAGCTTGACGATGGCCTTAGCGGTTCGTGCCGCGCAGTTGAGTAATCGCAAACATTTGACCTTGTTCCTGATTCTGACCATGATCTTTGGAACCGTGTTCCTCGTGATCAAGGGTTTTGAATATCACTCCAAGTGGGTGGAAGGATTAGTTCCCGGTATCCATTGGAGTGGTTATCTGGAACATCCGGAATTTGCTCATCACGCGCAGATCCTGTTTTCCCTGTATTTCTACATGACGGGAATGCACGCTCTCCACATGGTCGTTGGACTCGGCCTACTTTCGTACTTACTGATTCAGGCGCGTCGGAATATTTTCAAAGCCACCTACTTTGCCCCTGTCGAAATGATCGGGCTCTATTGGCACTTTGTTGATATCGTCTGGATTTTCTTGTTCCCGCTGCTTTACTTGATCGGTCACAGAAGATGACAACACATACGACACATATAGTCCATATTCCAAAAGTAAGCACGCTCGTCCTGGTTTGGCTCGCGCTGATGTGTGCCACCGGTCTTACCACCGCGGTTTCGTACGTCGAACTGGGTTGGTTCAACATCGTGATCGCGCTGTTAATTGCGGTTACGAAGGCTTCTCTGGTCGTGTGGATCTTCATGGGCGTGCGGCACACCACCAATCTGACGAAGCTCTTTGTGGTGGCCGGCCTGGTTTGGCTCGGCATTTTGATTCTGATTACGTTCAGCGATTACAGCACCCGGTCCTGGGTCTATCAAGCGCAGCCCTGGTCGCACGGCCCTGGCAACGGCGCTGCCACTAAGTAGTTCTCCGATAACTTCAAAGCTTCTGAAGTGCTTTTTCATCACGCTGGCGGTAACGCCGGCGTGATCTGTTTTTCTACCAGCCTGCGCAAAGGAAACCGGCACATCCTGGCTGGATCTCACCTCTGTAGATGCCCATCGGCAGTAGATGAGCAGGAGTAAAAAATGGCTGAAACAAGCGTAGATGTAATCAAACGATATCTTCAGGACGCAATTGCGGCGGAGAAAAGCTTCGAAACCCAATTGCAAGGATTTGCGAAGGAAGGCGACGACGCGACCGTGAAGTCTGCCTTCCATCAGCATGCACTGGAAACAAAGCAACAATACGAAAGGCTGACGGCGCGCCTGGAAGCGCTCGGTGGAAGTACCTCAACGGCCAAGAGCTTTCTGGCCCATCTCTTCGGTCTGAGCCCTAAGACCGCTCAAATCGGACATGAAGAGGAAGAACGTACGACGCAAAATCTGATGATGGCGTATGCGGTCGAAAACAGCGAAATCGCCATGTACGAATCGCTGATCAGTGTCGCCGAAGCTGCGGGCGATACAGAGACTGCGTTATTAGCCCGAGAGATACAAGGAGAGGAAAAAAGAACCGCGCAGAAGATTTGGATTCTGCTGCCGACAGCAGCACTAGCCGCCTTCCAGCGGCTCACCACGAAAGGCGGTGCGGCAGCAGCCACCGTTTAAGTAGAAGCAGTTCTCCGGCAGTGAAAGAGCACCCTGCGATGGGGTGCTCTTTTTTATTTAGACGTTTGTAGCACAGGCCGTTTGGTGGCCGTTGTGCGCGCTAATTATGGCTCAATATTCTTGACTGTGTCGCCAACCTTGG
>DASREJ010000262.1:0-12625 GCA_035652115.1 Bryobacteraceae bacterium | reverse complement strand
CACTTTCGACACCGGCTGATCCTTGTCGATCGCCCAAACCTGTTGCTTCACCGCGTTTGCCATAGCCAGCGGATCGCCTACCGTACGAACTACCAGATACATTTGCTGCATATGGTGGCCGGGCAAATAGATTTGAAGATGAGGCGCGGCATCAGGGCCGAACTGGTGTTCATCGCTAACCACGCCAACCACCGTGTAGTTGATGGATTTATGTTGTTCGTTGTCGAAAATAATCGTTTTGCCTAGAGCATCTTGTCCCGCCCAGTTCGCGCGCGCGAAGGCCGCGTTTACCAGCGCCACGTTGGGCTGCGCCGCATCCATATCCTGACGAGTAATATTCCGTCCCTGGAGAATACGCATGCCGATGGCGTTCACATGCTCGTCCGTAATTCGCGACCAATCCGTCACTTTGGGTTTTGTCGGATTTTCCGGATCTCCCGGCAATCGGTAACCCTGCTCGCTAATGCTGCGCATTGGCAACGCCGTCGCAAGACTCGCAGCGCGCACACCGGGTAGATGTTGCACTCGTTCTAAGAGTTGATCGTCAAAGGCGGCGATTTGCTCGCGATTCTTGTAGCGCCAATCTGGAAGCGCGATGCCCATTGTCAGGAGATGGTCGGGCCGGAAGCCGAGATCGAGCCGCAAAAGCGAGGCAAGGCTTCGAATCGTGAGACCAGCGCCTGCAAGCAGAATTAGCGACAACGAAATCTCGACAACCACCAGGGCGCTCCGAAAGCGATTTGCCGAGCCCACTACCGATCGCGATCCGCGCCCAAGCGATTCGGCAATGCTTCGCCTTACCGAATGCAAAGCCGGCGCCAGTCCAAACAGTATTCCCGCAATCAACGTCACGCCCGCCGTGAAGGCGAGTACGAGGGGATCAATGGCCAACTCATGAAACCCATGTACTTCCTTTGGCGCAAGAAAGCTGACCAGTCGCAGACCCCAAAACGCGAGCAGCAAACCCAGTACGCCTCCGGCTAGGCTGAGCGCAATACTCTCGTTCAGGTTCTGTCGGATGATGCGCCAGCGGCTCGCGCCTAGAGCAAAGCGAACCGCCATCTCCTTTTCGCGTGCGGCCGCTTTTGTGAGCAGAAGGTTTGCGATATTCGCGCAAGCAATCAGCAGCACCAGGCCCACCGCCACCTGCAGCACATATAAGCTGCGGCGCAGATCGGGATCGACGTCTTCTGATGTGGTCGGAAAGACGTTGATGCCATAACCCCGATTCAAGTCGGGGTACTGCTGCGCGAGACGCTTCGCGATCACATTCATTTCAGCGCGCGCTTGCGCAAGCTTCACTCCCGGTTTCAAGCGCCCTAGCACCGTGAGCGCCATCGACCTTGCTTCGTTATCGCTGGCGGTCAAATGCATCGGCACCCACAGCTTCGGTCGGCTTTCGTCCATCCCTTGCGCCTCGGCGGGCAATTCGAATCCTCGAGGCAGGACGCCGATGATCCGGTAATCGATGCCGCTGGCGCGTACCGTCTTTCCGATGATGTTGGGATCGCTCGAAAACCGGCTCCGCCACAGATCGTCGCTGATGATGGTGACGTGACCGCGTCCGTTCTGGGTATCTTCCGTGGTGAAGTTACGGCCCGCGCGTGGAGCGACGCCTAGAAGAGGAAGAAAATCTGGTGTTACCGAGAGGCCGTCCACCTTTTCGGGTTCGCGATTGCTGTTCGCGTTTGAAGACGTAAGATCGAACGATAAGTCGTCATAGGCCGCTATACGTTCGAACGAATGAGATTGTTGTTTCCACGCAAGGTAATTCTTCAAACGGACCGGCAAACGCTCCGATATGAACGCGAGCAGTGCGGGATTGCGTTCATAGATAGAAACGAGCCGATCGGGGTCTTTGATGGACCGAAAGGGCGCGGAATTCAAAATAACGGCGTTTACGGTGCTGAAGATAGTGACGTTGGCGCCAATGCCAAGGGCCAAGGCAAGCACGGCGGCCAAAGTAAAACCGGGAGTTTTGCGAAATTGCCGAAATGCATAATTAAGATCCTGAAGCACGTTTTCACCGCCCTTCCCTATTTGACACCTGAGACGAACTCGCCTGGCCTCCCACTCCCGGATGACCACATCGGACGGCCGTCAAGCTTATTTAAATCAAGCTTTCATAATCGATAATGCCCATGGCGGACTATCGAACTCGACGCTATATCGAATCATCAATCGGGCGACGGGCAAGGCGCTCGACGTAACTAACATCGACCCGACGTCTGGAGCGCCCCTGCAGCAATATACCTACTTAGGTGGGTCCAACCAGCTCATGCGATTCTACGCGGCCCAGGATTTTGGGCGTCTGGCCTCCTTCGTTCCCACACTTGGTCAACTGGTTACTCAAACTGCACCATAATGGCTAACCACAGAAGAAGGAGTTGCTTATTGGGACCGCGGCTTTCTCGTCTAGTTTGCATTAATGCTATTGGTTCGCTGGTTACGTGCGCTGCTCATGCACAGGAATGCCGTCCATTAAGCGAGGGGACACTCAAGAAAATCGCGGATTATGTCACAGAAAGATTTGATGTGTCGCCCGATGTCTTAGTTGAGGATGAAGGGACCGTAAGTGACACATGTTATCAACCCCGGTTTCATACTGCACCTCTCGACAGGCCCGATCTAACGGTCGATTTTGGCCGGCACGGTGGTACGTTCGGGCCGGGATCTTCGTACAGGCAGTGATTCTGATCGTTGTAGGCATGAGTTTGTAGAAGGCCACTGTGGCGCCATTGCCAGACTGTTTGGATGGACACGGCATATTTCTGTGCGAGCTCGTGACGAGTGACTAGGCCGCGTTCGCGGAGCCGATCCAAACGAGGTCTCAACCCGTAGTCGGCGCGGATGTAGGCAACACTTTCAGCCGTCAACGGCAGCCCCTCGCCTGTTTTGAAGCCATTTTCATTTAGGATTCGAGCTACATCTAGATAGTTGTAGTCGTCGAGGAGGCGATCCATCTGGGCGATCATTTCCGGATTTTGCCTCCGTGCTTCGAAAGACTTCAGGGGTACCGGCAAAACGAGCGTTTTCGACATACCGCCCCGGAAACGAATCTGAAGTTGTATCTGTTGCTCTTTTCTTACGGTCACGTCTTCGATGAGGAGACGAACCATTCGTTTTCGTTCGCGGTTAGCTGTAATCGAATCATTCCAGAGTTGCGGGAAGTCGGTGGCTAAAGCCAAGATCTGTTGCCGCTGTCTCTCGCTAAGCTCAGCCTGGTCCGCCTCTCGCTGCCGCTGGTAGTGGCTCTCTGCTTCGGCAAGTGCCTGCAACTTCACGTTCCAGTCTGCTTCTAATGACGCTGCCACCAGGCGATTGTCGGGATCAACACGCAGGAAACGACGGCGGCTAAGTTCCGCTTCGTAACGCGCACGATCAACCTCGAGACGGCGTAGCCGATCGGCTTCCTCCCATCTTGCTTGGATTTCGCGCTGTACGTTCAAAGCCACTTCCAGCGCAAGCGGTGTCATGGCCTCAACCAGGAGCTCTCCGATAGCCTTGTCCAGGCTGGCACCAGAGATGCTTTGACAATGGCTCTTCTGCAGGCGCTCGGAGTGCGGTCCCTGGCAGTTGTAATTCGGCGTGAGTAATCCTTGACGGTGGTGGTAGCTGACCGTCATACGAGTGCCGCAGATTCCGCAGATCAGTAAGCCTTGCAGTAATGAAGGGCCTTCTCGAACGGCGCTTCGTTTATGCACGCCGATAGCGCGAGCGTTTTCCTGTAGGCGCTGTAGATTCTCTTCGTGCTCCTGCCATGTGATGTAAGCTGGGTGCGCATCGAAAATGAGCGTATGCCAGTCCTGGCGCGCCATGGGCTGGATGCAATGACCGCCGCCGGGCTTACTGCGGTAGCGTGTCCGCCCGTAAAAGTAGGCGCCAGCATATCGTGGATTCCGGAGTATGTTGACGACGCTTCTGTGCGTTGCATCGCCCCATACAATCTCTGAAGGTCTTCCACGTTCTCGCACGAGATGAGGAAACTTGAGACCTTGTTGATGGAATGTCTTCGCTACGGCAAAGGCAGCACCCGTCAAGCGAAAGGTCTCGAACACACATCGGATTGCACGCTGAACTTGCTGGTCGGGATCGAGTGCAACGCGGCGTTGGTCATCGTAAACAAACCCACACGGCAATCCCACCGTCAGTTCGCCGCGCCGCGCCTTATTTAGAAGCCCGCCGCGCATCCGAGCGCGAATCAGGTGCAACTCGGCTTCACTCATCGTGCCTTTTAAGCCAAGTAGAAGACGGTCGTTAAACACGGTCGGGTCGTAGATCCCGTCCTCATCAAGAATCAGGGTGCTAGTGAATGCGCAGATCTCGAGCAGTTTGTGCCAATCAGTAGAGTTTCGCGCCAGGCGTGAGACCTCGAGTCCGAGAACGATTCCGGCTCTACCCATGCTCACTTCCGTTACGAGCTTTTGAAAACCATGGCGGTCGGCCGCCGATGCGCCGGACTGACCAAGATCACTGTCGATCACAATGACTTGATCCTCCTGCCATCCCAGATGAATGGCTCGCTTACGTAATGCGTATTGGCGTGCCGTGCTCTCTGTATGCTCCACAACCTGGCGTGGCGTGGACTGCCGAATGTAGAGAAACGCACTCCGCTTTAGATGGGCCGCGGTGATCTTCTGGCCGAGTTCCGTGTTCATAGATGAACCTCCGATACTTGCCTCAAGGCCATCGCTGCCAGAACTGTGATGATTTCTCCACGAAGACCTTGCAGCAGTGGAGCACTAGTGCTTGGATGCGACGGTGAGCTTTGGGAAACGGTGGAAGGAATCCAGGAGCATGCTTGCATCCACGCCACCATTCCTTGAGTAAGCAAGAGACTCATGCCCAAGTCCCCCAAAGTGGAGTGACCAAGAGCTTGCTGCCGCAGCTGTTCATAGGCTGAGATCAATGCTTGCGGTTCTTTTGCACCAATAAGCTTTCTTACTGAGGTTTTTTTTCCTGTCGTGTCAGGGCACGCTCGATGCTGCGCGGATGTGCAATCACGTTGAACTGCTTCTTGATTTCGGCCGCCAACTCGGCACTGCGAATCGAAGGCGTGCTGGATCGCAACCGCGTGATAAACGCCATGACTGCGGGTGTCAACTTGTGACCCTGCCGAGGCCCGCGCTTTTGTGGAAGCAGTCCCGACAGCCCACTCTCCTCGAAATCCGCCTCCGCTTGGTAGTACGTCGGACGAGAAAAGCCGAACGCTGATGCAGACTGGCTGACCGGCTGATTGTCGACTTTGACGCGCCGAAGCATTTCGTACTTCACCTGCACAAGATCTTCGGCGTCGAAGAAGTCGCCACTCTGAAACAGCGGGTCCGCCACTGATCCGGCATGCGGGTTCAGCGCGCCATGGCGCTTGAGTGACGCGCGCTTGGACCGTTTGCCGGGTTCGTCCTTCATTCGAGTGGTTCCAGCTGTGAATCGCGTCTGGTGTAAACATAATTATGTAGCCATGTTGTCGATTGTCAAGCTTTATCTGCATAGGCTCATGCCCGTCCAATTCCTGCTCGCAATAGCATAAACCTAAAACCTGCCCTTCTACATGCCAGTCTTAGCGGCGTAATTAGCTTTACATCTTGTACGGAATTTCCTTTACAGTTCATCGCTTCAGAAGCTCAATGAGTTTTGCCAACTCCAGCAGATCCGCCACCCGGAACAAAGTCTTGCCGGCTGCGATGGCCAGAACTGGATCTGCCGGCGCTAGATCTGTCCAGTCCAGCGGAATCTCATGTACCCGCTGCCTCTCGTCCAGGTAACAGAGCCGGCGCTCGCCCACGTACTCCTTGGGCGCGAAAATCTCCAACTCGCGCCCGAACAATGGATGGAATGGATGCGTCACGCGGAATCGTTGTGGCTCGGCTGCAGGAAAAGGCGCAGTCTGAACTAGTTGCTTCGACGACTATCTATCAATTCAGTCCAGCCTAGGCGGGTCCTGTCGCTTTACCTGACGCCCGATCAAAAATACATCACACCGCAATTATTGGATTTGGATGTCGATCTTCGTGCGGAACGCCGAAGGGCAATGGGCGAGACTTCAAAGCTACTTTTGGCGGATAGAGCGCCTAGCAGGGGACGGCAAGATGCCGATGTAGTAATGGTCGTATTTTCTGATTTTCAGTGTCCATTTTGCAAGCAATTGGCGGATAATCTGTTACAGCTACAGGACGCCTCCGTGAGGGTGGTGTTTAAGCAGTACCCTTTGACAGTCACGACTGGGCAAGAATTGCTGCGGACGCCACAAGCTGCGCGTTCCTACAGAGTAATGACGCATTCTGGACCGTTCACGACTACATCTATAACAATCAGCAATTGCTCTCTCGATCGAATTTTAACGATCGGCTGATGGAGGCCATATCGAACCAAACGATCGATCCGCAGAAGCTCAAAGCTTGTCTATCGGGCCCGGACCCGAAGAGGTTAGGGCTGATACTGAGCTCGCCCAGAAAATGCACCTTTCAGAGACGCCATCCGTATTTGTGAATGGAAAACGAAAAAGAGGAATCCTCTCCTTGGACGATATTCGTCGCACCATTGAGGAGGCACGCGCGGACGATCAGCGCAACCGCGGCATCCCGACCAAGTAAAGAACGCGACAGACGAGAACACATAGAAAGGACGATTCCGTCCAATCTGCGGACTTCAGAGAAGTATGGTCCAGTGTTGCGGGAGGATCGCTCGCGTCAGGCAAGCCGCCTGTGCCTCTACTGACATTGGCGCCAATGCCAAGGGCCAAGGCAAGCACGGCGGCCAAAGTAAAACCGGGAGTTTTGCGAAATTGCCGAAATGCATAATTAAGATCCTGAAGCACGTTTTCACCGCCCTTCCCTATTTGATACCTGAGACGAACTCGCCTGGCCTCGCACTCCCGAGGAGTAGGGTAGCGGGGCCGCCTGACCGAGACTGCTGGCCAGGGCCAAAACGCTGTGTTTTACTAAAGATGACCCAGTATTTACATGGTTAGCGCGCCTGTAGCTCCGTCGACCCAGGCCACACCTCCAACGACCCGGCTTCAATGGCAGCCGATCGCCTGGTTTGGCGCGCTCCTCATCCTTTGTTATGCCCCGATCTTATATCGAATGGGCTACCAGTGGGCCAACGACGAGAACATGGGGCATGGCTTTTTCGTCCCGCTTGTCGCCGGTTTTATCATTTGGCAGCGCCGCGCTAAACTCGCCAGTCTTCCGCTGAAAACCAACCGCTGGGGCTTAGTGCTGGTGGTTTTGGCTGCCCTACAGGCGCTTATTGCCACACTCGGGGCGGAGCTCTTCACCGCCCGTCTTGCGTTTGTCATCGCTATTGTCGGCGTCATTCTTTACATCGGCGGTACAGCGTGGATTCGGGCGCTCGCATTCCCCCTGCTGTTGCTGTTGTTCATGATTCCGATTCCGGCGATTATCTATGCACAACTTACTCTGCGGCTACAGATATTAGCCAGCGAATTGGGCGAAATCATGATCGGCTGGATGGGCATTCCGGTGCTGCGCTCCGGCAACACGTTGCAATTGCCCAGTCAGACCCTCGATATCGCGGAAGCTTGCAGCGGCATCCGCTCGCTTTTATCGCTCGGATTTCTTTCCCTCGTCTACGCATACTTTACGGATAAGCGCGTTTGGATGCGCTGGGCGCTGCTGATCGCGACCATCCCGATTGCTATCGGCGCGAACGGAATTCGCGTGGCTCTAACGGGTCTCCTTTCGGAAGTGAATACAAAATTGGCCCAGGGCGCATTTCACGAGACAGAAGGATACATTGTTTTCGTGGTGGCGCTCGCGGCCTTGATCATCACCCATCGAATTTTGAATTTTGCCGCCGCGCGTTTTAGCAAGGCCTAGACGAAGATGAATAATTTTTGGAAACTGCGTAGCGTCCGCATATTGAGTATCGTGCTGCTGGCGCAGGCCGGGCTGTTTTACGGATTTTCGCGGCATGAGAATGTGCCTGCGCATCGGCCGCTCCGCTTATTTTCTCTGGATAACACCGATTGGTCCTTGGTCCAGGATGTCGAATTAGACCAGGAAACGTTGGACGTTCTGAAGGCCGACGATATTCTCTCGCGCATCTATCAGAACCGGCGCACGGGCCAGGCCGCTACCTTGTTTATCGCTTACTTCGACACCCAGCGAACCGGCAAAACTCCGCACTCTCCCAAGAACTGTCTTCCTGGCGCTGGATGGTCCGCCTCACAATCTGGCACCGTCGATATCGCGGTTCCGGGACAAAGCGATCCTATTCATGTCAATCGCTACATCGTTTCGCGCGGCGATAATCAGAGCGTAGTTCTTTACTGGTACCAGTCCCACAATCGAATCATTGCCAGCGAATATTCCGCCAAGATCTACACCGTCGCGGATTCCATTCGCTACAACCGCAGCGACACCGCTCTGGTTCGGGTCGTTGTCGGCGTCGAAAATGGCGATACGCAACGAGCTCTTAATACTGCCGATTCCTTCGTACAATCATTCTTCGAACCGCTAAAACACTGGCTCCCCGCTTAACTTCCCTGCAGTAGCATTGTCCACAAAAACGATAGACATAAACTAGTTGTAGATGTCTATCCTCGGTGCAGGTGCGACCCAAGTCCGTTCGCCACAGGCTGCATTGATGTTGCCGGATCTGCTGTCTCACGTGGGCAATACGCCATTGCTCGAGATCCGTCTCGCGCGCCGTGACAATGTGTCGGTGTACGGTAAAGCGGAGTTTCTGAATCCAGGAGGCTCGGTAAAAGATCGGCCTGCCCTGAACATGATCCTGGAGGGCGAAAAGAGCGGGCAACTGAACAAAGATAAGACGCTTATCGATTCTACGAGCGGAAACACCGGCATCGCGTACGCCATGGTCTGTGCCGCAAAAGGATACCGCGCCAAGCTTTGTCTTCCGGCAAATGCATCTCCTGAGCGAATCCAGATCCTACACGCGTTCGGAGCTGAATTAGTGCTTACCGATGCCGCGGAAGGGTCCGATGGCGCGCTACGTATTTGCCAACAGATATACGACAAATCCCCCGAACAGTATTTCTATCCCGATCAGTACAGCAATCCTGCGAATTGGCAGGCGCATTACGAAAGTACCGGACCGGAGATCATTGAGCAGACAGACGGAAAGGTCACTCACTTCCTTGCCGCCATCGGTACCGCCGGCACATTTGTCGGAGTAAGCCGCCGCCTGCGCCGTGATCTGCCGGACGTCAAGTGCATTACCGTACAGCCAGCTTCTCCCTTGCATGGATTAGAGGGAACACGGCATCTTCCCTCAAGTATTGTGCCGCGTATCTACGATCCAAGTCTTGTCTCCGAAAACATTTGGATCGAGACGGAGGACGCTTACGAAATGGTGCGCCGGTTGGCGCGGGAAGAGGGCCTGTTGGTTGGCATTTCGGCAGCCGCCAACGTTTTAGCTGCGACGCGAATGGCCGAACGTCTGTCTAAAGAGGGTGAGCACGCCACGCTGGTCACCGTTCTGTGCGACGGCGGGCAGAAATACCTAAGCGAATCCTTTTGGAATGATTGAAATAGAGACTAGCCCGTGGCAAGCCATGGTGCTGCACGCGGAGCGTACCTATCCAAATGAATGTTGCGGAGCGATGTTAGGGCGCGTCAGTGGAGACAACAAACAGGTAGTGGCAGCGATACCGCTCGCGAATTCTTTTTCGGGCGAGCAAGGCGCTCGCTATGAATTACGGCCGGCGGATCTGCTTGAAGCGGATCGGGCCGCGCGTGCGCGTGGATTGGACTTGATTGGGATTTTCCACTCTCACCCGGACTGTGATGCTTACTTCTCGGAGACGGACTTGAAGCATTCCTGCCCGTGGTATTCGTTTGTCGTGCTTTCCGTTTATAACGGCAAGTTCGATCATGCGAAGAGTTTTCTTCCCGATCCGGACCAGACCAGCGCGGACGACGAGGAGTTGAAATGGCCAAAATCATAATTCCAACTGCATTGCGGCAGTTTGTCGATCAGCACGATTCTGTGGAAGTAACCGGCGGAACCGTCGGAGAAGCGCTGGGTCAGTTAACAGCGCAGTACCCGAATATCAAGAAGAACCTCTATACCGAGCAAGGCAAACTGCGAAGCTTTGTGAATGTCTATGTAAACGACGAAGACATTCGTTACCTGGACAAAGACGCGACAAGGCTGGAGGGTACTGAAATCATCTCCATCGTGCCGAGCATTGCTGGGGGCGCCGTCGGTTTGGCTGAGCCGGAAACAGCCGCTCTTTCCAACGAAGAAGTTGCGCGTTATAGCCGCCATCTGATCCTGCCGGAAGTCGGCATGGATGGCCAACTGAAGCTGAAGCAGGGGAAAGTGCTGCTGATCGGGGCTGGCGGTCTGGGCGCACCGTTGGGTTTATATCTGGCGGCGGCGGGCGTTGGGCGAATTGGACTCGTCGACTTCGACGTTGTGGATGCCTCAAATCTGCAGCGGCAGGTGATTCATGGCACGTCCGATATCGGCCGCAAGAAAATCGATTCGGCCGCGGATCGCATGCTCGAAATCAATCCGAACCTGCGCGTCGATAAATTCGATACCGGCCTGACGAGTGAAAACGCGCTCAACATTCTCAAAGACTACGATGTAGTCGTCGATGGCACTGACAACTTCCCGACGCGCTATTTAGTCAATGACGCGTGCGTGCTGCAAAAAAAGCCCAACGTCTATGGCTCCATCTTCCGGTTTGAAGGACAGGCGACGGTATTCGCGTATGAGGATGGACCTTGTTACCGCTGCTTGTATCCGGAGCCGCCGCCTCCCGGTCTAGTTCCAAGTTGCGCCGAAGGCGGCGTTTTGGGGATCTTGCCGGGCTTGGTTGGTCTTATCCAAGCTACGGAAACGGTGAAGATCTTGCTTGGCGTCGGCGAAACGCTAAAGAATCGCTTGTTGCTATACGACGCGCTGAATATGCGCTTCCGTGAGTTACGACTGCGTAGAGATCCAGATTGTCCGGTCTGCGGCACGCATCCCACCGTTACAAAATTGATTGATTACCAGGAGTTTTGCGGCGTGAGACCTGCGCCCGCGCAAGTTGCAGGAGGAGATGGCGTGATTGACGTTACCGAAGTAAAACAGAAGCTCGACCGCGGCGACAACTTTGTCCTCATCGATGTCCGCGAACCTCACGAATATCAGATCGCACGCATTCCCGGCGCGAAGCTGATTCCGCTTGGCGAGTTGCCCAAACATCTGGGTGAATTGGACCCCAACGCGGAGTACGTCATGCATTGCAAGACCGGCGGCCGCAGCCAGAAAGCGACCGATCTCCTTAAACAAAGCGGGTTCAAAAACGTCCGCAACATGACCGGCGGCATCACCGCGTGGAGCGACAAGGTCGATCCTACGGTCCCGAAGTATTAGCTATTTCGGCGAAGTGGTTCAAAGGTCCGTGGCCCTGACCCAATCCGGGCGCAGTTTCAATTGCCCGCTGCACAAAATGCTTCGCAGATGCTACGGCATCTTCCAAATCCTTACGAAGCGCTAGTCCAGCCGTGATCGCGGCCGAATAGGTGCAGCCAGTGCCGTGGGTATGTGGTGTTTCGATGCGCTTCCCTTCAAAACGCCTGACGACTTTCCGCGTGCAGAGGATGTCGGTAGGCGGTCCGGCGATGTGACCGCCTTTCACGAGCACGGCCTTACATCCACAATCGAGTAGCCGGCGCGCGGCGGCAATCATGTCTGATTCGTTCTGAATATAAACGCCGCTGAGAGCTTCCGCCTCGGCAATGTTAGGAGTTACTAACGTCGCTCGCGGCAGTAGTTGAGTTTTCAACGCATCTTCCGCCTCGGTATCGAGTAAGCGCGATCCGTGTTTGCTCACCATTACCGGATCAACCACCAAAGGGAAGGAAAACGAAGCTGCCAGTGCTGCCACTGCCTGCACTACGCCGGCATTTCCCAACGCTCCTGTTTTCGCCGCAGCCGGTGGAATGTCGGAAACTACTGCTTCGATCTGCTGAATTACTAGATCCGGTGTTAGCGTTTCGACGCGCGCGACATGCTGTGTATTTTGTACGGTGATGAGCGTGATGACCGCTTCTCCGTAAACACCAAAGCACTGAAATGTTTTTAAATCCGCTTGAATGCCAGCTCCGCCGCTCGGATCGGAGCCGGCAATGGTAAGCGCCACCGCGGGCATGCTCCAACGGTAACGCAGCCCTAATGCTATCTATTGAAATGTTTGCGTCGTCGACGTCTGACCTACCGAGTTCGCCAGTGTGATCGCTACCGAACCCACCTGCGTAGCGTCGCCCGTCACCGGGAAGCTCGCTTGCAGCGAGAATGCTCCCCCAACCTGCGTCGTGCCATAAAAATATTGATGGAAGGCTGAGGTTGCGTTCACCGACAGGGCCGTTGGAGTTAGAAGCTTTCCGCCCTTGTCGTAAAACGTGAATGAAAGCTGTCCGGCGCTGTATGAATTGTCGTAACCGGTCAAAGTCACAACTAGGTTGGGCGACTGTGTCACCGCGGTGGTCGAGGAGATCTGTATTTGTGAAGGGGCGATTGTGTACGACTGTGTCACGGCAGCTTGATTGGGGAACTGCACCGTAAACGTGATGGTACCGGCGGTGGTTCCGGTCTGAAAAGTGATCGCCGCCTGACCGTTGTAAGTCGCTACCTGCGCAGC
>DASREJ010000261.1:0-3717 GCA_035652115.1 Bryobacteraceae bacterium | reverse complement strand
AGATTGTGGGAAGTCGCGCCGATAACTTCTCGCGCATTCAAAGTGCCGAGTTGGGCGGCGTATGGATTGGCGGCAACGGGCATGGTCTAAGTATCTATTAGACGCTGTAAATCCGTCGAGGAATCGGCCTTTCTACCTGTTACGATGGGGTTTCTTAGCCCTCTCGATGCCCGTCCGAACCTCATCTGGCATTCTCGCCGAGATCGTCCAACACAAGAAGCAGGAAGTCGCGGCATTGCAGGAGCACGCTGTTTTTCTGGAGCAGCAGGCGTACGAGCGAAAGCATGAGCCGCGTCCTTTTGTAGCGGCGTTACGGAAGACCGAAACAGCCGTCATTGCGGAAATCAAAAAGGCGTCTCCCAGCCGAGGGCTACTCACAAAGGAATTTCATCCGGCGATCTTAGCTAGCGCGTATGAACGAGGCGGCGCTGCCTGCCTTTCGGTGCTGACCGATCACGAATATTTTCAAGGCTCGCTGCATGATATGGAAGCGGCGCGAGCCGCCTCCGCCGTTCCCGTTTTACGAAAAGATTTCACGATTGATCGGGTGCAGATTTTTCAAGCTGCGGCGCATGGTGCGGATGCGATCCTATTGATTGCCGCCATTCTTTCGATCGAAGAACTCCGGCAATTTCGCGAACTGGCCAATTCGCTGCAACTCGCAGCCTTGGTGGAAGTTCATAATCAGGAAGAGCTTACGAAGGCGACAGATTCCGGCGCCGATTTAATCGGCGTCAACAATCGCGACCTGGAGACGTTCGAAGTTTCTCTTGACACCTCACTGCGATTGAGTTATCTGATGCCAACCAATGCCATTCGCGTGAGCGAGAGCGGTATTCGTACAAAGGCCGACGTCGATCTTCTGCGCGACGCGGGGTTTCAGGCGTTTCTTGTAGGTGAATCGTTGATGAAATCACAGGATCCGGCGCAAGCGCTATGTGAATTGATGGGCAGGAGCCATGAGCCGGGCATCTGATCTGCCATTCATTATTAAGGTTTGCGGCATCACCAATGAAGAGGATGCGCATACAGCCATAGAAGCCGGTGCAAATGCGCTGGGCTTTAACTTCTACGAAAAGAGTCCTCGGTACGTGACGGTGAGCCATGCACGCAAAATTATCGAAGCTGTCCCTGGCGATTACCTGAAAGTGGGCATCTTCGTAAATCCAGCCTTAGAGGAAATTACGGCCGCGTCGCTGGACATCGTTCAATTGTATGGCGAATGGCAGGCCGAATTCGAGGGACTAACCGTGTGGAAAGCCATCACGCCGAACGAAACGGAACGCTTTTGTGGTGCAGAGGCTTACCTCATGGATGCGCCAAGCTCTGCGTTCGGTGGTTCCGGCAAGATGTTCAATTGGATGCTTGCGCGCGGCCGCCACGGAGTTATCATTGCCGGCGGTTTGGATGCTTCTAACGTCGCCGAGGCAATTGCAACTGCAAAGCCTTGGGGCGTGGATGCCTGCTCGCGTCTGGAGTCACGGCCCGGCAAGAAAGAGGCGCGGAAGGTGCAGGACTTCGTGAGTGCGGCGCGGGAAGCGTTTCGCATTTACGTACAGGAAGAAGTATTGTTATGAGCACGATTTCCTTACCAGATGTTTTGGGACACTTCGGCCCGTACGGCGGCAGATACGTGCCCGAAGTATTAATGTCTCCGCTCGAGGACTTGGAGCAGGCATATCGTGAAGCGCGGCAAGATCCCGACTTTCAAACGGAGTTGAGCGGCTTGTTGCGGCATTACGCCGGCCGGCCTACACCACTCTATTTTGCGAAACGCCTAAGCGAAAGCTTGCGCGGTGCACAGATCTGGCTCAAGCGTGAAGACCTGCTGCACACCGGCGCACACAAAATCAACAATTGCCTCGGTCAGATTTTGCTTGCAAAGCGCATGGGAAAGAGACGCATCATCGCGGAGACCGGCGCCGGGCAGCATGGCGTCGCTACCGCAACAGTCTGTGCTCTTTTCGGCATGGAATGCGTGGTCTACATGGGCGAGGAAGACATGCGCCGCCAGCGGCTAAATGTCTTTCGAATGCGCTTGCTAGGCGCGAATGTCGTTGGCGTATCAAACGGCAGCCGCACTTTGAAAGACGCAATCAGCGAGGCGATGCGCGATTGGGTGACGAACGTGGCGACGACGCACTATTTACTTGGATCTGCGTTGGGTGCTCATCCTTATCCGATGATGGTGCGCGATTTTCATAAGGTAATCGGAGAAGAAGCCCGCAAGCAGGCACTCGAACAAATCGGACGCCTGCCTGACACTGTAATCGCCTGCGTCGGCGGCGGCAGCAATGCGATTGGAATTTTCTACCCGTTCGTCCCGGATAAGAACGTTCGCCTGATTGGTGTAGAAGCGGGCGGGCGTGGTCACAAACTGGGGGACCATGCGGCCAGATTTAGCGGCGGCTCGCCTGGAGTATTACATGGGGCGTTTAGCTACCTGCTTCAGGACGAAGAGGGGCAAGTTGGCCTTACACACTCTGTTTCGGCTGGACTGGACTATGCGTTGATCGGGCCGGAGCATGCCTGGCTGCACGATGAGCGGCGCGCAGAGTACGTGTCGGTGTCGGATGCCGACGCTCTGGCAGCAGCCAAGTTATTGGCTCGGATGGAAGGGATAATTCCAGCGCTTGAATCGTCGCATGCTATCGCCGAAGCGGTGCGCCGGGCTCCCCAGGAATCGAAAGCCGTCTATATCGTGAACGTCTCCGGACGCGGAGATAAGGATGTCGATATCTATCGGGAAAATATGCCAGAGTTGGACGATCGTAAATGACCGTGCAGGCTGCCACTAGAATCGGCGAAATGTTCGATCGCTGCCGGACAGATCGGCGCAAAGCGTTCATTGCGTATTTGACGGCCGGCGACCCCAGCCCGGAGCAGACCGTATCTCTGGTTCTTGCGTTGGAACGTGGCGGCACTGATTTAATCGAACTGGGAGTGGCTTTCTCCGATCCAATTGCGGATGGCCCCGTAATTCAAAGAGCGTCGGATCGCGCGTTGCGGGCGGGAACTAAATTGCCGCTTATTCTTGAGACCGTGCGCGAAATCCGCCGTCAGTCGCAGATTCCTCTTCTGCTCTTCAGCTATATGAATCCCTTGCTTCGATATGGATTTGAAAAGCTCGCACGAGATGCGGCAAGCGCCGGGGTAGATGGGGTGCTGCTCACGGATCTGTGCGTGGAAGAGGCTCAAGATCCCGTGAGCAAGTTGCGGCACGAAAATTTAGATACCGTTTTTCTGGCCGCCCCTACAAGTACGGAGCAGAGGTTGCGCCTGGTGGCCGAACATTCTTCGGGATTTGTTTATCTGGTATCGCGCACTGGCGTAACCGGCGAGCAGATCTCCTTATCTGAAGCGGTTGCGCCATTGACGCGAAAAATGCGTGCTTTGACTGATTTGCCATTGGCCGTCGGCTTCGGAATCAGCACTCCGGAACAGGTCGCCGAGACAGCCCGCTTTGCCGATGGCGTGGTGGTGGGAAGTGCAATCGTAAGGCAAATCGAAGAGCATATGGCGGACAAGGACCTCGCCGGCCAGCTAGAAAGTTTTACACGACGCCTCACTGCGCCGTTACGCGCGCAATGAGTCAATTTTCGCTCGACGACCTCGCGCGCTGCCGCGAGCAGATTGACAAACTCGATTTGGCCCTCTTGCGCATTCTTAATGAGCGTACGGCCATTGTCGAGACGATCGGCCGCATTAAACAGGAGT